>JADFJB010000060.1 GCA_022566355.1 candidate division KSB1 bacterium | reverse complement strand
ATGAGTGAAAGAGAAGATCCCTGAACTGGCTGAAATTTATTTATATGTATTAGCCGATTGGATAAATCGTGGTATCAACGACTCAAAGGATGATGTTGAAGCAGCATTAGAAAAATCGATAGAAGGCCAAAAAAAAGCGATTGAACTGCTCAAAAATAGCTGGCCCGAGGGGAGAAAAATCGTAAAAAATTTTCTGCGTTACTCAAAAGCATTGGATGACTTTCAAGAAAATAGTATTCGAATGCATGCTCATGCACGCAACAGGAACTCCTTCAATCAAACGGAAGATTTATTTCTAGAAAAATACCAGGAATTTGTAATGCGCAACCGGCGCCTTGCACACAAAATTGATACATCATTTGCTAAAGTAAACATAGCACTGGAAAAAGAAATTGGATTGAACATATTTGCAATCATTGATGAAATAAATAAAGACCTAGAGATGATTTTTTCTAAAAAAGAAAAAAAGAAACCCTTAAAACCAGTGCGAACTTTTATTTCATTTACTAATTGTTTTTTATCTGTTGTTAAACTTAAAAACTCTTTAGTTACAGGCCGGCATACCTCAACAGATCCATAGCAATCGTAAATGGCATCAAGTGCTCTTTTATAAATGCCTTCATTGCGTCGGGTCTGTCAGTATATACCATTCCTTCGGTAAGCGCAAGAAAATCTGCATTTAATACTGCAATACCGGGTATTGTATCTGCGAAAAAAGTAGCATCATAGACACTCTCTAATCTTAAAGAAAATGCTCCGGAATACGTATTAGCTACAGAAGATGGGGATGCAGTTATCGGAACACCCAAAGAGTTTAATTGATTATAGGTTCCCCAGTTTTCAGGTTCAGGATTCACAAATCCACCTATCCATGTTTCAAATCCTCCGTTGGGAGGTTGTGTTTGAGCATTGGTATTCAATGCAATGCATCCGGCTAATCCGATTGTGAGTAATAATTTTTTCATGTCAGAAAGTTTTAGGTTTGTACTTCGGTTACGCTCAGGACTTTAAAATTAATATATTTTAGAGAGTGCAAAGAAGATATAAAATAATGAATTACCAAGATAAAATTCAAAAACAAAATAGCATCAGCTGCTGCAGATATTTGTCGCGAATTCCCGGGAAATATGATAACAGGTAAATCGGTTTCATTCTTCACTAACCGAATAAAATCATCAAAATGATTCGTGAAAAGAAAGCTCCCGCCAACCAAAATCGCATCACATCCGCCTTTTTGAATACCTTGAACAACTTGCGATATATTTTGTAAGGAAAGTTTATCGGGATCAATTAGATAAAAAAACCCGGCTTTGCCGTTTTCAACAATAGAAAGTAATCGAGTGTATATCCTATTCAAAAAACACCATTAATTTTTTAATAAGTTCTGAACAACTCCGACAGATTTTTCCAACGCAAAATCAAGCTTAGAGGCATCTTTGCCGCCTGCTTGAGCCATGTGAGGTTTTCCGCCACCGCCGCCGCCAATATGAGACGCAAGCTCTTTAACAATATCTCCTGCTTTCAAATTATGTGATTTGATCAGGTCATCCGTCACAACACAAAGCAAAAACGGTTTGTCATGAATTACCGTGCCAAGAACACCAACTCCGCTTTTTAATTTGGAACGAATAAAATCACCTAACTTTTTTACATTCTCTTGTGAATCAGTCTCAATACGGGTCGCAACCAGCTTAAATCCGTTCAGTTCAACTGCAGACGATAATATCGTTTCCAATTCCGATCTCGAGAATTTCAGTCGAAACTCCTGTAATTCCTTTTCTAAATGCTTACGTTCTTCGAGTAAATTTTTAAACCGTACGACCAACTCTTCCGAAGAAAATCCCGTTATTTTCCGCAACTCGGAAACTATACCTTTTTCTTTCTGAAGAAGCTGATCTGCTTTATTTCCTGTCAAGGCCTCGATACGCCGGACGCCTGCTGCAACACCGCCTTCTGCAACAATTCTGAAATAGCCAATCTCCCCGGTTGAATTCAGATGAGTTCCTCCACACAGCTCCATACTAAAATCATCAATTTGAACCACCCTGACCACATCACCATATTTTTCGTCAAAGAGCGCTGTGGCCCCACGTTTTTTTGCTTCATCGAATGGAAGTGATTGGATTTGAACAGGAATATTTTCTCGAACTTTCTCATTAACAATCTGTTCAATCTGACTAATTTTCTCTTCAGAAATATGCTCAAAATGAGTAAAATCGAACCGCAAACGATCAGGTGCTACCAAAGAGCCTGCTTGATGAACATGCTCTCCCAAAATCGTTCTTAAAGATCTTTGAAGAAGATGGGTGGCCGTATGGTTTCTTGCGATGGACTTTCTCTTTTTTGTATCCACAGCTGCAAAAAGTTGCTTTCCGATAACAGTTTTTAACGCACCTTTTTTCACTTCGCCAATATGAATAATTTGGTTGCCAGACTTTATTGCGTCAATAACTTCCACCTCAAACGTGCCCTTCCCGTCGCGAATGATTCCATGATCACCAACCTGGCCGCCGGCTTCACCATAAAAGGGAGTTTGATCCAGCAAAAATTCGTTATCGCGAAATGCAACAATTTTGACTTTTGATTCTAACTCAGAATATCCGACAAATTTTGAATTTTTAACCACTTCCTTATCCAAGAAGAAATCCTTTGTGTCGAAATGGAATTTCTGGGCCTCTTTGGCTTTTTGTCTCTGTTGCGTCATAGCTGTTTCGAAACCATCCATATCCAATGAAAGATCTTGCTCTTCAGCCATCACTTGGGTTAAATCCACCGGGAATCCGAACGTATCATATAATTGAAAGATAGAGCTTCCCGGGAATACTTTAACACCCTTTCGCCTCAAATCGTTTACAGCTTTGTCAAATATCTGAATTCCACGATCCAGTGTTTGGCCGAAACTTTCTTCCTCTCCTTTAATGACCATTGATATATGCTGATTTTTTTCCAGCAATTCCGGAAAGGTCTTTCCCATGGAATCTGTAAGTACAGGCAATAATTTATAGATGAAGGGTTCGTGCATGTTGATTTTACGCCCATAGCGAGCAGCCCTTCTGAGCAACCTCCGCAGTACATAACCTCTTCCTTCATTTGAAGGCAATGCGCCGTCGGCAATTGCAAAGCTTAAGGCTCTGATATGATCTGAAATAACCCGGTGGGCAACGCCATCATATTCAGAATAATTGACGCCGGAAAGTTCATCAATTTTAGTGACCAGGGGTGTGAAAATATCCGTGTCATAATTGGATGCTTTATTTTGCAGCACTGCCACAATTCGTTCAAATCCCATTCCGGTATCAATATGCTTAGCTGGCAGCTCTTCAATCTTGCCGGTTTGATCACGATTATATTGTATAAACACGAGATTCCAAAGCTCAATAAACCGGGCACATCCGCCATTGATTTTACAAATATGACCGTTAATATGAGATTTATCACAACAGCCAGGTCCTAAATCGATGTGGATTTCTGAGCATGGCCCACAGGGCCCTACGTCACCCATTTCCCAAAAATTGTCTTTTTCATCGTAACGGAGGACTTGGTCCGGATTCATATCAGTCTCGGAACGCCATAATTCTTCGGCCACGTTGTCATCTCTAAAAACCGTAGCCCAGAGCTTATCTTTCGGCAATTTCCAAACTTCGGTTAGTAACTCCCAGGCCCAGGCAATCGCCTCTTTTTTGTAATACTCGCCAAACGACCAATTTCCCAACATTTCAAAAAAAGTGTGATGATAGGTATCTTTTCCAACTTCTTCCAGATCGTTGTGTTTTCCACCGACTCGAATGCATTTCTGGGTATCTGCAATCCGCAGCGAACTCGGTTTTTCTGTGCCGATAAATATATTTTTGAATTGATTCATCCCGGCATTTGTAAAAAGCAGGGTCGGATCATCAATGGGAACCACCGGTGCGCTACGCACAATTTTATGATCTTTGCTGCGAAAAAAATCAAAAAATGATTCTCTTATTTCATTTGACGTCATCGTCATCTACAATTTATCCCAACTAATTTCTTCAAATACTTGCTCAACAATTTCCCAATTGAAACCTCTTCGAAAAAGGAAATCGCTGATTCGCTTTTTTACTTTTATCGGCTCTATGTTTTTTATTGTTTTCAATTTTTGATTAGCCAGGCGCAATGCCAATTCTTTCTCATCATACTCCGAATAAACCTCTTCCAGGGTGGCTTCAAGAATATCCTTTGATATCCCTTTCTGCTTTAGTGAAAAAGCCAGTTCCCTGCGGCCAATCGACTTTTGAATTATTTTATTTCTAGCAAATTGCCTGGAAAAAGTTCCATCGTTTATTAATTGCGATTGTTTTAAATCTTCAATAAGACCAATAATGATCGGTTCACGAAATCCCTTTCTTCTTAATTTATCCGATAATTCTTTTTCACTATGATCTCGTCGAGCCAAATAGCTGAATGCTTTTTGCTTTGCACGTTTCTTCTCGTCTTCGGAAAGAAGATCTTCAATCTGATCTTCTTGTAACGTTTGATTAACATTAATGTTATGTTTTAGTACGATTTCATCGTTTAATCCGAAAGCAAACTCACCATCCAAATAAATTGATAAGCGTTGACGGTTATTTTCTTGCCTCTCAATTTTGGTGATTTTTCTTTCTGAATTGGACAATTTACTTATTCATCACCACTGCATTTGATGACATATCCCGTTTCTTTTCTTTTTCTTGGTTATTGGATTTGTTGTTTGCTTGTTTAACCAATCCAAGTTTTTCACGGACTTCCTTTTCAATTTTCGACATTAAGTCCGGATTCCCTTCTAGCAGTTTTTTTACATTCTCCCGGCCCTGGCCCAACCTGTCTTCGCCATAAGAAAACCACGTTCCTGCTTTTTCAATAATGTTTTCATTCACTGCTAAATCCAGAAGCTCTGCCGATTTTGAAATTCCAACGCCATACATAATGTCGAACACTGCAGATTTGAATGGAGGAGAAACTTTGTTTTTAACCACTTTAACCTGGGTGCGGTTACCAACCACCTCTTCTCCATCTTTGATCGAACCCGTTCGGCGAATATCCATGCGAATTGAAGCATAGAATTTTAACGCACGGCCACCGGTAGTCGTCTCCGGATTTCCAAATATAACTCCGATTTTTTCACGAATCTGGTTAATAAAGATCACACAGGTTTTCGATTTTGAAATTGCACCGGAAAGTTTCCGCATTGCCTGAGACATCAAACGAGCTTGTAGCCCCATCTGAGCGTCACCCATTTCGCCTTCAATTTCCGCGCGTGGAACCAGAGCAGCCACAGAATCTATAACAATAATATCCAATGCCCCCGATCGTACCAAGGTTTCGGTGATCTCAAGAGCTTGTTCGCCGGTATCGGGTTGTGAAATCAACAAATTATCTGTATCGACGCCCAGATTTTTCGTATAAGCAGCATCTAATGCATGTTCGGCATCAATAAAGGCGCCTAATCCACCGAGCTTTTGCGCTTCGGCAATTATGTGTAATGCCAATGTTGTTTTACCCGACGACTCCGGTCCAAAAATTTCGATAATTCTTCCCCGGGGAACACCGCCAATCCCAAGCGCTGCATCCAATGCGATGGATCCTGTGGGGAGCGCTTTGATTTCTACGTATGCCTGGTTATCTCCCAATCGCATAATTGCCCCTTTGCCAAATTGGCGATCGATTTGAGTCATTGCCAGATCTAATGCTTTTAACTTTTCTGAATTAACTTCCACAATTAACTCCTTTTATGATTTATCCATAAACTCAGAATTTGAGGCTGTCAATGATGCACTATGAAGGATACTATACTTTGCACCTGTCGGCAATAATTCGCTTTTCATCAGGTATACTTCACCAACATCCACCACAAATTCCCCTAATTGAAATTGTTCAAATTTACTTAAGATAGTACCCGGTTTTCTATTTTGTTTTACACGACCAATCGTCAAATGCGGTTTGAAATTTCTATTTTCCCGAGGTATCTGAACAGAGTAAAAATTGTTATCTATTTGTTTTTGCAAGGCACTCATCTTTTCTTTTAAATCATTAACGCCGATCCACAAAACCCTGGACTGTTTACAATTTGGAAAACATCCTTTTCCTGAAAGCTCATATTGAAAAGCAGAAATGTCTTTCACACTTAAATCTAAAGCCTCCACTAAATTTTTCTGTCTGTTTTTTTCAATCTCACCAATGAACTTGAGGGTTAAATGTAAATTTGAAGGATCAACCCAACGAATACTACTTTCTATTTTTTTCAATTTATCGATCAGAAAAAAAATCGCTGATCGCGCTTCATCCGAAATTGAGATCGCAACAAAAGTTCGAATCATGTCCATGACAGTAATGTAAAATAGTTCTTTAAACCACAAAATGCAAAAAATATGAGAAGATAAGCTGGAAATATCTACAAGGAATTAAGCGTCTAGTAATCTCTTTCGCAAAAGGTTTAGTGCTGCATAGGCAAATCGAGATTTATTGATTAACCGGCTGCGGTGAAAAACAAATTTTTTAACGATTACGTCATCACCTTCAACGATGGCAATATAAACCAATCCAACCTGTTTATCTTCGGTTTCACCGGTTGGTCCTGCTATGCCTGTCGTGGCCAAAACAAAATCCGAATTAACCAGATTCTGCATACCTATAGCCATTTCCCGAGCGACCACTTCACTCACCGCACCATATTCTTCTATTACAGAATTTTTGATGCCGAGCAGATTGGTCTTAACTGAATTATCATATGCAATTACACCTCCTAAGAAATATGCCGAGCTGCCGGGTATATTGGTAAAAAGGTTGGCGAGAAGTCCCCCGGTGCAGGATTCGGCAACTGCAACTGTTCTTCCTTTTTCTACTAATTGTTCAGCAATTACTTCTTCCAGGGAACGTGAACCGATTTCGTAAATGTATGGATCGATTCTTTCTCGAATTAATTCGATGGCTTGATCGATTTTCAATTTTGAATCACTTATTTCTTTTCCCGTCACACAGAGTCTTAAATCCACGCCATAGGGATGCGGCAAAACAGCAAGTTTGCCATATTTTTCGACATCTTCAATGGGTCCCAATTTTTCGACTAGTTTCGATTCAAATATATCGGTGGTTCGGATGGTTTCGTAGCGGACAGTACTTCTCAAACCACCGAATTGTTCTTTCAAAATCGGAATAACCGAATCCTCCGTCATTTTGCGCATTTCAGCAGGAACCCCGGGCAATACAAAACAGTGTATACCTTCTTGATCGAAATATATTCCAGGCGCTGTGCCAATTTCATTGCTGAGCACAGTAGCTCCCTTGGGAACCATGGCTTGCTGCAAATTTATCTCGGGCATTGGTTTTCCCCGTTTTGCAAATAGGTTGATAATGTGGCGTTCTATTGACTCATCCCGGACCAAATCGGTTTGGTAGAATTCCGCTACGCATTCTTTGGTGATATCATCATGAGTTGGACCTAACCCACCTGTTAATAATACAATTTGTGATCTCACTTTACTTTGTGAAAGCGCCATTTTGATCGATTCTTTGTCATCACCGATTGTTGAAATCCAACTGATTTGGATCCCTAATCGCAGCAACCGATCGGCCAACCAATTGGCATTGGTATTTAACTTGGTGCCGTTTAAAAGCTCATCGCCAATTGAGATAATTTCAGCTATCAAGGACGTTGATTCTAATTAAAATTTGAATCAAAAGAAACACATAAAAACCTGCCAGGACATCATCTAACATGATCCCCCACCCAGAAGGTAAACGCTCTGCATGGTTAACAGGAAACGGTTTTTTAACATCAAAAATTCGAAAAGCAAGAAAAGCTGTGATAAATGCTTTAATAGAAATTGGACAAGCAATTAAAGCGATCATCATACCGACGATTTCATCGATTACAACAATGGAAGGATCTTCACCTTTTTCCGCTTCCACATAGCTGGACACCCAAACTCCAACAGCAAAAACCAAGGTGATTAATAGCAGGTATAGTGAAATGGAAAGGAGGGGAATTAAAAACCAAAAAATGACTAACGCTAATAAACTTCCGGCTGTACCAGGTGCAATCGGAGAATAACCAAAATAAAATCCTGTAGCTAAAAGATATTGAAGACGCGACATCTATTCTATAAATCTGAGGGGACGATAGCTCGGTAAAAATCCAGTATCATGCTTTTTATATGGTCGCGATTTTCAAACATATATTTAATACCTGAGATAACAGTCAAAATAGTAACAAAGAGAATTGCTGCGGGAATTAAATTCCAACTGACGATTTTTTCCAGAGCTTGTGAAGATATGTTATAAAAGGCAAATGTTTTTTCTAATAAAATAAAAATGAATACAAGATAAATAATTGTAAGTTGTGAGAAAGTTTTTGCCTTAGCCAGGTAAGACGTAACAATTGGTTTACCTTTGAACATAGCATAAGTTCGTAAAGCTGTAATTATTGCATCGCGGATGATTATTGTTAAGACCATCCAAAATTCAACAACACCTGATAATGCAAATACAATGAGTGCTGTGGAAATCAATATTTTATCAGCAAGCGGATCTAAAAAGCGGCCCCAATTTGAGGTAATCCCATAACGCCGGGCAATAAATCCATCGTAATAATCAGTTAACGAAGCAATAATGAAAATAGCAAAAGAAGTATACTTTAAATAAATATTTTCAGCATAGAATGTTGTCACGAAGACTGGCGTTAATATGATCCGAAGTGCAGATAATTGGTTTGGCAACGTCATTATCATAAACCCTTTGGGAATTTAGATGGATCAAAGATTAAATTATTGTCATTGGTGAAATGTAAACATCAAAAAGGAAAAAATCCATTCAAAGGTCACTTCTACCTTCAAAAGCTCTCATTAATGTTACTTCATCTACAAATTCTATATCGCTACCCGCAGGAATGCCTCTGGCAATTCTTGTAATTCTGATGCCCAACGGCTTTATTAAGCGCGAAAGATAAATAGCCGTAGCTTCTCCCTCGATGTTTGGATTCGTTGCAAGAATGATTTCCTCTAAACCGTTTTGACAGCGATCCAGTAATGGTTTGATGTTAAGATCATCCGGACCAATATTATCTAATGGCGAAAGCACACCTCCCAAGACGTGGTAGAGACCTTTGTACTGTCCAACTTTCTCAACGGCAAGAATATCATGGGCTTCTTCAACAATGCAAAGAAGAGCCTGATCTCTTCGTGTATCCTGGCAAATGATACAAGGATCTGATTCTGTTAAATTAAAACATATGGAACAGGGCCGGGTATTTTTCTTCATTTCGATTAACGTGGCGGCTAGTCTTTCGATATCTTCATCAGATTGTTTAAGCAGATAAAATGCTAGTCGTTGCGCGCTCTTACGTCCAATTCCAGGTAACCGAGAAAGCTCCCCAATCAATTTTTCCAAAGATTTCGAAGAATAGAACATAAGCCTATAATCCAGGAATTTTGAATCCACCCGGCATATTCGGCAACAAACCTCCAGCCACCTTTTGCATATGTTCGCTAGATGCTTGTTGAGCCTTTTCAAGAGCCTGGTTTACAGCGGCTATAATCAAATCTTCCAGCATGTCAACATCTTCCGGATCAACAGCTTCCTGTTCGATTTTTATACTGATAATTTCTTGTTTTGCTGTTGCTTTTACAGTAACCATTCCTCCGCCGGAGGTGCCTTCTACTTCAATATTTGATAATTCTTCCTGCGCTTTAGCAAATTTTTCTTGTGCCTTTTGTACCTGACCCATTAAAGCGCCTAAATTTGGTTTTGCCATGCTAACCTCCAGATGTTATCAATTCACCATCAAACAATTCTATGATTTTTTTCACCATAGGATCAATCTTTTTTATCTTTTTGGGTTTTGAAATTGATTCTTCCTCTTGAAATTCTTCCTTTTTGTCATTTTGTAACTTCACTTTTGAAAATTTAACAACAACTGTTATGCCCATTATTTCTTGGATCGCTTGTAAAATAATTTCTTTATTTCGTCTCATCGCTTCAATTTGAAAGCCATTCTCATAAGAAAAACCAATTTCCAACGTGTTATTTTGGAAATGGATCGGTTCACCTTCCTTTAGAAAAACACTTACAAACAATCGCCTCTTCTCCACAAACTGGACCAACTGCTGCCAGTTGTCTTTGAACATAATGATCGTAGCAGGATCATCTTTTTGTTCTTCTTGAACCACTGTCTCCGTTTTTTCTTCAACACGAACATTCTGCTTAAGATCAATCGGGGGAGGATAAGTTAAGTTTTTTTTTTGAGGAGAAGAATCCGTTTGAATCGGCGGCGAGGTTTGATTTTCTGAAGAGGTTGTTGTTTGATTGGAATTTTTCTCGGGCAACATCGTTGTTCCGGGATTTGAGAGTCGTTCAATCACTTCATTGATAGTCACGGAGTTATCCATTTTGATGAGTTTAATCATGCACATTTCTAATCTAACTCGAGGATTGGGGCTGCGCTTTATCTCGAATTCAGTATCCGACACAACCTGGATCATCCGCAAAAGATCATCCGATGAAAAATCTTTACTTTGTTGGGTGTATTGTTCTTTATAATTATCAGAAGTTTCTAACAACCGGTTATCTTGTACGGCGTTCGCATACAATAAGTTACGTAAATGTTCAATTAAACTTTGTAAAAATTCAACGACGTCATAGCCGGAATTAATCAATCGTTCAATATAGTGAAGACCTTCCTGAATATCACTCTTCAGAATAATTGAAGTGCTTTCAAAGAGCAAATCCTGGCTGACCACGCGAAATGCGTCCACTACATCATCGATTTTAATTATTTTACCACAAAATGAAATCATCTGGTCGAGGAGACTTTCGCCATCACGCAAGCTGCCGTCCGCTTTTTTGGCGATTAGGAACAGAGACTCTTCATCAATTTCAATTTCTTCATGTTTGCAGATTGTTTTCAATTGAGTAATGATCTCATCGAGCGGAATGCGCTTAAAATCAAACCGTTGACATCGTGAAAGTATGGTAGCTGGAATTTTATGAGGCTCTGTTGTTGCAAAAATAAACCTGACATGTTCTGGTGGCTCTTCCAGTGTTTTCAATAAAGCATTGAATGCTTCCGTTGTAAGCATATGGACTTCATCAATGATATAGATCTTAAATTTCGAAGAAGATGGTGCATATCTAACATTTTCTTTTAAATTTCTCATTTCATCGATACCCCGATTGGATGCGCCATCTATTTCAAAAACATCCAGATTCCGCCCGGCAGCAATCTCTTTACAATTGCTGCATTTATCGCACGGTTCCGGGGTTGGGCCGTTTTTGCAATTTAACGCTTTGGCAAGAATACGAGCTGAGGTTGTCTTGCCGACTCCCCTGGGCCCGGTAAAGAGATAGGCATTAGCAATCCGGTCATTAGAGATGGAGTTTATTAATGTTTGTGTAACATGGTCTTGAGCCACAACCTCGGCAAAGCCAGTTGGACGCCATTTTAGTGCTAGTACTTGATAGGTCATTTAACTCCTTAATTTTAACGGCTGTGCACCCATCTTCGATTTCCCAAATCAGAAACGATTGAAAGAATGCTGGCTCCAGCCAAGAACCCCTTCGGCACATGATTCTAATACTTACCGCTGCTACCTTCCGGTCCTGACGGGGTTTGGTATCGAATCATTGCGAAGGTCTTGAACCATCAACACCAACAATCCTGAATCGAATTACTGACGGAAAAACCTCAGACGGGATTTCGACCCTGCTATAGCGGATTGCAGGTTCAGGGCACCGCTAGCTCCCCGTCTAGCACAGCCGAATAATTCATTCCAAGAACAGTTTTGTGGAGCAGAAGGGATTCGAACCCTCGACCTGTACGTTGCGAACGTACCGCTCTCCCGACTGAGCTACTGCCCCTCATCGCGGAGAGGGTGGGATTCGAACCCACGGTAGCATTCACTACACACGCTTTCCAAGCGTGCTCCATCGGCCTCTCGGACACCTCTCCTTACCACAAAAATCAAAAAATCGTTTTATCAAATTTAATATCTCCGACAAATAATAATCCAAACTTTAGGATCATTCGGAATGGGTTCTAAGCTTTCTAAAAAAAGAAGACATCATTGCCTTACATTTATCTTCTAAAATTCCCGATACCATATCCACATGCCAGCTAGCTTTTGGATCTTGCAATAAATTATATACAGAACCACAGGCGCCATATTTAGAATCATCTGCGCCATATACTACTTTAGAAATCCTGGAATTTTGAATCGCGCCGGAACACATCACACATGGCTCAAGCGTTGTATATAAAATCGCATTTTCCAATCTCCAGGAAGATACGGTTGTTGAAGCCGCCGTTATCGCGATCATTTCCGCATGGGCCGTGGCATCTTTCAACAGTTCTACCTGATTATGGCCTTTGCCAATTACCCGGCCATCTGTAATAATCACAGCGCCCACCGGCACTTCGCCGGCATTATATGCCTTCTCTGCCTCACGAATCGCCTCATTCATCCATCTTTCGTGATTATTTAAAGCAAGCATATCCAAAATAATTTAGCGCGCCCGGGAAGATTCGAACTCCCAACCTTCTGATCCGTAGTCAGACATTCTATCCAATTGAACTACGGGCGCATGAGTACTGTAGCGCATACGGGAGTCGAACCCGTGTTACCGACGTGAGAGGCCGGCGTCCTAGGCCACTAGACGAATGCGCCATTAGTTTAATTTATTTGGAAATATAAGTCTCCAATTTTTTTCAGACTTAATGTAACTTCATTCTAAAAAGAAATCAAGGCGAAAACCAAAAATTCTGAATTGATATCTATTAAATCATCTAACCTTTTATAAAAGTAGAATCTATTCCGGCAGATGTTTAAAATTCAAATTAATAAAAAATAATCCTTTACTTTTTTATTCAAATTTATTTCATATATGAAACACTCAATAATAGACCCGGGCTAAATTTATCTAAACATAATACTGCTATTTATTTGAGAATACATTGACAAAATTTTGCTCATGTTTTCATTTTATTCATCTGTTTGTGTTTATAAACCGAGGAATGTTCATATGAAATAATAGCGTTTTTACTACACTATTAGCGAAAACGATATGCAATTTACTACAAATCCTAAAATGTTGTTGAATAACAAAAATGATTCATTTCATATAAAACAATAACTTATTCAGGAAATCATAAATGATAAAAGTCATTTCTTTTCTTGGCATAATTATTGGCTAAGTTCTTTGTAGTAATTATACCCGGATTTTATTCAAAACACATTAAAATGGCCAATCCAATACCCGCAAAAATGAATGTTAATACGAATGATCTGTTTGAAATCAAGGATTGTCTGACCCGGGAAATTACCAAAATAATACTCAACTCGATTTCTTACATTCCAAATAATCGATTTCTTTTTCAATGTAGGATTAAGATGTTAGCTGATTTAATCGAGATCGAGAAAAGCATACGTAAAGATTTTATCAATTTTTGTAATTCAGCTTAAGCGTATGAAATGAGTTATCAAAGGTTGCTTGACCGGCAAAAAAGCTTGCAAGAAGAACTTGTCCAAATACAATCAGCAACGATAGAATTGATGTGTATTGAAAATAATGATGATAATTTTCTTTTGGGAATGCAAAGGCAAGATCTGATTGAAGAAATGGAAAATCAATTAAAAAAAATAAACGAATTAATTATAACAATACAGCTAGCCAGTCTTATTGATGACGAAAAGAAGGGTGGCTAAGGAAAAAATACTCTAAGTCAAGGAAGCGTTCATGGCCATGGAAGGCTATCAATTAAACCTCAATGTTAAATATCACCGGCGCATAACTACAATAGATTTTAAATCTAGGACACCTTTAAACAGTAGAAATTATAAATCTTTTATTTCTAAGGTGCTGGAATTTTGCTGGGGAGATAGTAAAGTGGTAATCGATTTTAATAGGGTAATTAGGATGGATAGCGCCGGTCTTTCCGCATTGATCTATCTCCACAAGAAATTAGGGAATGGAACAAGCAGGCTAGCTTTTGCCAATCTAAACAATAATATATTGTTTCTTATTCAATCCTGTGGATTGGAAAAGTTTTTTAATGTCTACAATTCACTATCCGAAGCTGTTACTCATTTAAAATCAAAAAATGGAAAACAATTCTATCAAGATGCTATACTGGTCCTGCAATTGAAACGGACAGATTCCTATTTAATCGTAAAGATTAAAGAGCCTAATTTTATAAACAAACGGAATTGCGAACGATTTCGTAAGAAAATTGAAGAATATTCCCTCAAAAACTCTTCGATCATTATTAATCTTGACAATATCCGTAGTATCGACAATGAAGGTATTGCGATGCTTATTGATTTAAAACTTTTTGCAAAGCAAAACGAGAAAGAATTTATTTTGGTTTACAGTAACAGAATTTTGAGAAGGTTATTTAAGATGTACTCTGTAGAGGAAATACTGCCTCATTATGAGCATCACCGCGAGGCGATATTCACCATAAGCTGTAACCATAGATTTAAAACCGAAGCTCTGATTGCATAACCATAAACTTTTCGGATAGCTATTTATTCGTGTTGGATTCTAGTAATGGAAATCATTCTAATTTAGGCAGATTAAATGAAACGCATATGTTTAAGTTGTGGCAATCCTTCCAACAATGAAAACAACAATGAACCTTGTAAAAATTGTAAGGAGATTAACTGGTGTCAATGCCAGGATATTGTTGAGACATTTGAGGGTAAATTGGGAATGGTTTCGAAAATAAAAAGTCATAATAATATAACTATAGACATTCCCTTTATGGGAAAAAAGATTGTTGGGTTTTCTGATGTCAGGGAAAATTTGGGAAGAAGTGTTTAGCTTTATAAAACTTGCAAAAAAGTAATACCCGAATTATCGGGCAGTCTTAATTGTATACCGGAAGAGTTTGAAAACAGATGGCCGAATTGAGCATGACTTGGAAGGCAAAAATGGAAGTGTTTTGGTAAGTTTTTGCTATTAACAAATCTTTCTCGGCTTGAATTATTGTGATCGGCTTCAGCATTTCCTAGCTAGCTAGGCGATTCGGCAGAATTCTCGTTGTCGTTCCAGAGCCACTTTCAGTTGGCTTCCGACTCCAGGCTGTGGGATTCATTCCACAACTTTGGTCTCAGGCAACGCAACTTTCAGCCCTTCAACCCTGCCGCCATCTAGATTCCGAAAACGTGCGCAGGCTCCCCATCCTCCACCACCCTGACTGATTTTCAACAGGAGAGAATTCCAACCTTTTTTCAAGGTGACTTCGACGACGTCCTCTCCTGGAGTGACACCACGAGTGGTATTATTTTCATGTACCAACTCATCGTTCAGCCACGCTTTGACACCATCGTCACTGCCCAGTTCCAATCGGACCGGCTGTTGCATATCTGACCACACTCTGTTGCGCAAATAGGCAACACGAGTCTCTCCTCCCAATACTTTGTCCAGCTCCAAAAGCCAGGGCTTTTCTTTGTTGGTGCCGGCCGACATGATCTGCCAGGTCACATTCCGAGCATCAATTTGCTCCGGTGCAAATGCGAATCCAAAAACATTGACATCCTTTTGTGTGTATGGTCCTGATACCTGCCAGACCGTCATGTAATCCTCAAAGCGCTCAATCCGAGTGAGCATCTGACGGGCATCGCTTATATGTGGAAGTGAATCACTATTGGTAATTTGAATGACTTTCTCCAGCACTTTTTTGGTATTTTCGGGATTACTGCCACTCACATCCTTGGCAATTCTTACTACGGCTACTTCGGCCTCCTGACGCAAAGCCGGGTCCTCCAGGTATGTGCTCGCAACTTCCAAAGCCGCCATTGATCCTATGTTTGAGATACCAGACAAGACCATTTTCTTTTCATTTGTGTTCGCTGCCAGATCCAATGCCAGCTTAAACATCTCAATTACCACTTCGTCAGGGCGGTCGCTCTCAAGTCCCAGCAGGCGAACAAACCCACGCAAAGCAAGAACCTGGCGTATGGTATTGTCAGAATTCTGTGCGATTTCAAGAAGGTCATCTAACGGTTCAGCGCTTGGCCATGCTGCAAAAGCGCGAACTGCTGCGGTTTTGAGATTTGCAACGGTGTCATCCAAAGCTGCTCTCAACACCGGGAGAGAGGTCCGATCTCCTATTTTACCGAGGACGTTGAACAGTGAGCTTCGAGATTCTACCTTAGTCACCGATGACAGCGCTTTCATTACGGCTTCACTTCTACGACTCTCTTCGGGAATCTTCAGAGAAACGGCAGCCACGGTTTTTTCGAGCTCGGTGCGCTCCGCAGCACTCTGGGTATTCACTAATAAGCCAATGAGCTCAGGCAAGGTCTCCGAACCGGCAAGGGTCTTCAATGCTTTGACCGATTCAATTCGTACCTTTCTGTCCGAATCTTTAGCGGTCTGAAATAGAATACGAACTGCCGTATGTATTTGCCGCCGATCTACACTGCGAATCAGCTCCGCTTTGACCTCGGGCTTAGAGACAGAAATGTTGTCGACTATTGCCTGGTCAATGTTCGAGCCCCGCAGGCGATAAAGACTCTCCCGTGCGACCTTCCTCTCCTCCCCGGTACTTGCTTCTGACGCAGACCTTGCTAACAACGGGACCGCAGACTCGTCACCCACCTTGGCCAGGGCTTTGAGTGCAGCAATTCGCACTTCAATATAGTCACTTTCAATCGCATCCATGGATGCCTGGCGAGATTCTGCATCATGACGTTCGGCCAATGAGGTCAGCAGTTGAACCTGGCTGGCTGCCAGCATATGAGGAATCTCCCGCACAATCCCGGCAATGCTTTGCGACACTGGGATCTCCTTCACGAGTCCGGATGCTACTGTCTGCATCTGAGAATCGTCTGCTTTTAACATCGTAAGGATCATCTCGTTGGCCTGATCACCTGCAGACCGAATCATGCCCTTGAGCGCGGCAAAGCGAATTGACGGAGGTTCTGCGGGATTGTTCAACTGTTTGTAGATCGCCAATGCTTGCAATTGTTCACCCTTTTCCAAAAGCCGGTCAGCACATTTTAGATAGGCGGGCAATACTTTCATTCGTAGCTCTCCCGTCATTTTTTCTTTGGCCTGTGCTAGTGCTTTGGTCGCCTTAGAATCAGCAATTTCTCCAAGTGCGGCGATTGCGGCAGTGGCAATGATCGGATCAGGATCATCCAGTAATTTAAGCAACGCGGACACCGATCGAGTGTCCCGGCGTTGTCCTAATGAGTTGATGATGCCGGCCTTCTGTTTGCCATCTGTTTTTGACAGGGCTTTCCGTAATGCCTTGTCCACTGCAGTGTGCGGAATGCGCTCCAGGGCAAAACGGGCCATATCGGAAGTGGCTATATCCGGAAGCATTTTTGCCAAAGTCTTTACTGATTCCTTGGTGCCGATTATGCTGAGACGATCACAAATAAACTGTTTACCCGCAAGGGTGGCATCGGATTTTAGGACGTTCAGGAGACGTTTCTCAATGCGTTTGAGTCCTTTGGGTGAAGCCTGAGCCATCCGCAGAAACTCGGCAAGGTTGACTAGCGGCTCACGACTTTGACCGTATTCGTAGACAGCTATCTTAGTTAAGAGGTCCTCGAGTACCTCAAAACCCAAAGCTTGGGTCACATCAAATCGGTTTGGTGTCGTATCCACTGGCAAGTCGCCCATTGCAAATTGAATGCCGTCGAGAAAATGTCGCAAAAGGACCGGATTCCAGTAGATCGCATGATTGTGTCCAAATGAGCTGTAAAACACTCGCCCCTTGCCATATCCACGAATCCAGCTAATTGGAATATCCTTGTCCGCGAACCGCACACCCTCAGCACTCAAGTTGACCTCATCGGTCATATCCAGGCCAACAAGCACGCGGCTATTTGCTCGTAGGCTGCGCTGTCTAATACGATAAATCTCATCTTTTATTCTAAAGTTTTTTCTATTGAATGCGGCTGTCAGAGGATGTTTGGGATCTTCGATGTTGACGGCCCAGGTACCGCTGGCATTCCAGGGATGCCCGTCGAATTGGCCTCCCATCATGTTCGCGGCTTCAGGCCAGGTATAAAAATTATCCGTGGCTGCATGGAGGCCAACTATTCCTTTACCGCTTTTGATAAATTGCATCAAGCTATGCCGCAGTGCACGGTCTTCAAACTTCAGTTGGGTGGTATTGGCGAAGAGGACTGCATCGAATTGTCTGAGGTTCTCCGGCTTGAAAATCGACATTTCCTGGCTTTGCACAACTTCGAATGCGCCGGTCTTCTTGCCCATCAGTTCTAATGCTTTGGCTGCATAAGGAGTTGAGCTGTGCTTAAAGCCTTCCTCCAGGGTAAAGACCAGGAGTTTCCGAGGTTGCTTTGGCGCAACCGTTGCTTCTGAGGGTACGGCGTTTTCTATTTTATGCAGATCTCCCAGCGGTATCTGCGCATGTGATGCGCCTGTTAGGGTAAAGAAGCACCAGAAAGTGAACAATGCTGCGGTTGATGCCTTTATCGGTCGTTGCATATTTTCCCTTTCACATTATTTCTTTTGGCGAAAGACTATCACTCACAAATGCCACGGACTTCTCATTGGCCTCGAGAGCAGTCGTTCGGCTGCACGGTCGTTGATGAATCGCTCTGTATCAGGCTTCCATCTCACTTTTCGCCCCAGTTTCATCGCGATCACACCCAGGTGTCCAATCATAATCGAGTGGTGTGCAACTTCGACAGGTGTAATCGTTTTTGCTCGGTTGCGGATGCAATCGAGAAAATTACCCACATGGTCGTGACTTTCATAAAGATGTACTTCGTCCGGGCTGAGAACCGAGCTTAGGATAGATTGTGGATGCGCTTCAAGTCCGCCTCGACTAACATGCACCCACCCTTCAGTTCCGATGAAATGTACTCCCATTCCTTTGGGTTGCTGTTTTTGGTCGGCAACGATCATGGTGAATCCTTCAGCATATTTGCACTCAAAGTAATACGATTCAGGTGTATCAAAAAGGCCGTCTTCGGCCGGCGGGTAAATCGCTTTTCCCTCAATTTCGATTGGGCTGGTGAGCTCTGTGCCCATGCCCCAGTTGGCGATATCGCAGTGATGCCCGGCCCAGTCGGTGAGTTGTCCACCCGAGTAATCACTGATCCAGCGAAAATTCCAGTGGCAACGACTCGGATTATAAGGCGCCCAGGGCGCCGGTCCGAGCCACATGTCATAGTCAAAACCCTCCGGCACCGGGGCAGGCTGTGTACCATTGTCCCGAATACTGTTGCCTTGAGGAAGCCCAACCCTGACCGTATGGACCTCGCCGATGCGTCCATTGCGTACCAACTCACAAGCAAAGCGGAAATGGCGTTCTGAGCGCTGCCAACTCCCTGTCTGCCATACAACGCCATATCTGTCTACGGCATCGACGATAGCTCGTCCTTCTGAAATTGAGTAAGCCAGTGGCTTTTCTGCGTAAATATCTTTCCCGGCCCGAACCGTTTCAACAGCAATGATTCCGTGCCAATGGTCAGGAACCGCAATCATGACGGCGTCGAGGTCGTGCCGAGCAATCAACTCGCGATAATCGTTGTAGGTTGCGCACTCGTTACTGTCATAGGCTTCTTTGACAAGATCGCGGGCTCGGTCGCGGTGGCTCCTGTCCACATCGCAAACCGCAAGGACATGTGCTGCCGGGTTACTGAGAAAGTTCTTCAGATTGCCAGTGCCCTGGCCGCCGACACCGATGCAGCCAATGGTGATGCGGTTGCTAGGCGTTACTGCACCGTCTCTACCCAACACGGATGAAGGAATGTAATATGGAAGTGCAAGCGCACCCATTGCTTTTCCCGCAATGTCTTTTAAGAAATGACGTCGTTTCATGATGGGTATCCCTATTTTAATTAAGGTCAATTACGATGCTAATATACGAATTATGCATTTACATCACACCGCTTAATTATTCAGGAAATAGTTCCGGGCTCTACGATATTGAATTTTACAAATTGATAAGCCCAAAATCAATGATTTTCTTAACTTTGTTTGGCTTATTTTGGAGGGATGGATTATTTTTCAGATTGTGAACAATATATCTCACCATATCTCTTAGTATTTCGGGTATAAAGGGTCAGGGGAATCAAATTTTTGAGAGATCCTGAGAGTGTTATAATTACGGAAAATAGGGTGATTTTCGATTTGATCTACGGCTGGGGCAAGCAGAGATGGTTTGCTGTAGATGAGTATTTGATCTGTTGTTTGAAACATGCATTGGAGTGTAATGGTGCTATTTTAGAATGTGGCTCGGGATTAACGACAATTATGGTGGGAGCCATTATGCAGAAGTCAGGAAACACAATTTGGTCACTTGAGCACAGCCAAGCATGGGGTGACAGGACAAAAAAATATCTCAATAAATATCAAATTAACTCAGTCTGTTTATGCATAAAACCCCTGAAAGATTATGGGGAGTTCTCATGGTATGATCCCTCTTTTGACTCGATGCCGGACAAATTTGACCTGGTTATTTGCGATGGTCCTCCGAGAAAGACAAGGGGAGGACGATATGGCCTGTTACCGATAATGAGGAAAAAGCTAAAACCAAATAGCATCATATTACTTGATGATGCCGCAAGGGAACAGGAACAAGCTATTTCTACTCGATGGAAAAACGAGTTCAAAACAAGTTATGAAATTCAAGGCTCAAAGAAACCGTTTATTCGAATTACCGTGTAGAATATGGCTCTGCAACCATAATATTTATTAAACAAATACAAAGTTTATCTTTAAAAATACCAACCCAGTACGTATACAACATTCTGCCTTGAATCAAATAAAGTAGATTCCAGCATATTAAAAGATCTCGTTGTTTCCCACAACTATTTTGTTCCTGGATTATACACCGTATTTCCTTCCCGACACATAAACCCCCATCCGCCAAACGTCTCCGCAACCATTAGAAGCAGTTTATTGTTGCCTTTCTTTAGAGGCAAATAAATCATATCGTTAAAACCCACAATGCCAAGATAGGCAGGATCCCGTTGCTGATAGCCGTTTTTTCCGGCAAACAGCAATTTTCCGTTCAGAAAAATACTGACATCATCGCTGTAGCCAAACTGGAGCTTTCTCGATTCTTCTTTATCAGCATAGATTGTTGTTTTGGCAATAATCAAATCAGGCTCCCGGTCCATTCTTTTAACATATCGCGCAATGTCCACAAGGCCGGAAGGTTCGCTGGTCACTTTCTGCCAGGTGATTTTAAGCCCTTGCGCATTCGGTGTACGTTCGTAATCAATTTTACCGGATTTAAATGATTGTGATATCTGCCAATTGGTAATGATCCCCGGAAGTGTCTCAACTTTTGCAGCAGGCTCGAAATGGAGATTATTGTCAGATCTGTAGCTAAAATTCGAGAAATAAGCCGTGCCGTTTTGCGGACCCAATAAACCCAATGTACCCTTGCTGATCCCATGTTTCAGGTCGGTTATCGTCAAAATGGGCTGCTCGCCGTCATTGAGATAAACACGAGCTTGCTTGCCGGCAAATTCTATTTTCAACCGGAACCATTGATCTTCCGGGAAAACCGCTGCGGCGGTAAATCCTTCGCCACTATATAACTGCCAGCCGGAAATGCCATTGAAACTGGGTGTGTATTGAAGATCGTCGCTATAAAGTCCGGATCTGTGCGGTCGAATATAAAAACGTTCGAAATCATCCTCTGACTGCACTCTGAAAAGAATACCCGGATAAGAACGCTTGCCATTTACTGCAAAGTCAACTTCCACAATGCCATTTTCAAAATTAACATCTTTCAAATATGCAACCCCCATTAAACTTTTCCTGCCCATATGCTCTACAATTTTGGCTCTTTTCATTTCCCAATGATCCGTATCAAATTCGGCAATTTTATTTTGTCCGTGAGACGTTACCGCATATCCAAAAACAACGAAAAAAACACTCGTTACAAATGAACGGAACAATTTTAGATTTTTCATACTATCTCCTTTTAAATAAAGTGAACTTCCAGGTTGAAAGACTTCTGATTTTATTAAACCAACTTACGCCCAAGCCGAGGATCATGTTTGTTGCGGAACCATTCAAATAGCGGTCAAATCGCATTCAAACCTTGTTCATCCTGATTTTTTGTAACTTTGCTGTTTTTCACAATTAAAAGAAAAGTAATTTATGATCGTCAACCTGGTAAATATTTCTTATATCGTGGGAGCAATATGGAAACAGATTCAATGGATAAACTTAACAATCAAACTGAGAAGCTTTACATTGCACGATGTAAAGTATTAATTGAGGAAAAACTGAATTGGCCGGGCAGCCAGGAATGGAAACAGCGGGATTACGAAAATCTCAGTGAACTTATCTTTTCCAAGACCCAGATCCTGCTCAGTCTATCCACTCTTAAAAGAGTGTGGAAAAATGGTTATGACAGCCTTCCCCATCCAAGCACATTAAATGCGTTAGCCATGTTTCTTGGTTATGTGAATTGGATGGACTTTAAGAGAGACCAGTTTAATTTCATAAACCAGGGAAGGGATAAGACCGGTGAACCTCTTTCCAGCGGCCAGAAAAAGCAATCTCTAAAACGATCTCGCACAAGAGCGGCTGCATTGCTGGGTTTGATTACAGTTGTTCTATTATTCTATGCTTTTTTCGATCAACTCACTTCTCAACATAATTATGAGGATGTAGTTTTTAATAGTAAGAAAGCGATCACTAGCGGTCTCCCCAATTCAGTTATCTTTGACTACGACATTTCATCGATCAAATCGGACAGTGTCTTTATTCAGCAATCATGGAATGAAAAACAGAGAGCTGTTATCTCCAAAAAGAATCGCCATCATACCAGCATTTACTATTATCCCGGCTTTCACAAAGCGAAGCTTATTGTTGATAATACGATTATCCGGCAAAAAAATATTCACATTACAACAGATGGATGGCTGGGAATTGTCAGACATTCTTTAGATGATCCAATTCCGGTGTACCTGCCGCGTGATAAAATATTTGATAAAACCAGGTTATATGCTTCCCCGGAAATTCTACAGGCAAATAATGTCCAGGTATCCCGGGGAGAATTTTTCGTTAGCTTTTTTTATGTCCATGATTTTGGCAATATTGACGGCGACAATTTTGTGCTCGAATCACAAGTTAAGAACGATCTTTCTGATGGCGGCCTGACTTGCCAGTATGCCGACGTAATCATCATGTGTGAGAATGGCAGAATGGTCATACCGCTTTCTATGGCAGGTTGTGTAAGTAATAATAGCCTGAAATTTATAGATGTCTACAGGGATGGCAAAGAAAATGATTTGTCCAAATTTGGCTGCGATATGTCTGTTTGGAACAACCTTCGCTGTGAAGTACGCAACCGCGAGGTTAACTTGTCTCTTAATGGAAAGAAGATTTATACTCTTTCTTACCAGGAGCCTGCAGGCCGGGTGATTGGTTTACATTATATCTTTTACGGGGCCGGTTCGGTGAATAAAGTAATTCTATATAATCAAGATAAAAATATCGTATTCAGTGACGATTTCGTACAAATCAATTTCAGTCAAAAGATAATTCAATTTTTATACTTAAAAATAGCTTGGGGCATTGGGTGCTTTGGTAACTTTTTATCACCACAAATATTGGCTATTAGTTTTGATTGATTTTGATTTAGTTAGTTTAATCAAGAAGTGGTAACGTTTTGGTAACATTTCTTCAAAACTAATTTGTCGGTTAATATTACAACCTTTATAAAGGCGGCAGAGTTCAACCAGGCGTTGCACATCGACCTAAAAAAACGAGGATCGAGTGCGAACGCTTATTCGTTATCTAGCATTTTGGGGTAACGTTGCTCCTGACTTTTTCCAGGCCGATTACATTCACTGGCACGAAGTACATTGGGGCCGAACGCGATTTCATCAAGGCCTATCAACAAAAGGTACTTTAAAATGCCTACACGCTGGGGCTGAACTTAATGGCACAGCCGTAAAGGATTTCCCACGCTGTATATGAATAACTTGTCTCCCATCTGAGGTAATGAAAAGAGAAGGAGTAAACCCGTAACGCACCTTCAATGGTCGATAGAAAACTATATTGTGAGAACTCAAATAGCTTATGATAGGCTCTTATTACTAACAGACAGGTTATTTCATATTCAAAACCAACCAAATAAAATATCACATGAGTCGATTGTAACAAATACCCATATTCCCAAAACCACTATTCCCGCATCTTTTAAGATAGTCAGAAAAACCGTAAAGAAATATCATTACGATAGAAATATAATTATGCATGAAGCGTCATATCTTGAAGATGAACTTTGGCATGTTAAAGGGCTCGCACTTCTTACCTCAAT
The DNA here is from genome assembly GCA_022566355.1 of candidate division KSB1 bacterium. Lineage (NCBI taxonomy): Bacteria > Pseudomonadati > Candidatus Zhuqueibacterota bacterium. The sequence goes on along the minus strand of JADFJB010000060.1, from coordinate 2,514 downwards.
TGATTCTAACGAAGAGAGCCTTGATTTTCAAGCGCTTAGGTTCTTTATTAGGAAATACCAAAAAAAGCGCAAGAGAGAATTTGTAAGAATAAATAAAAATATGTGCGCTGCAATAGGTCTCTTATTTGATCAAATGCTCCCTATTTATCAAAATAAGAAGGCAGAGCTACATGTAAAGTGATTGCTAACAATCGCATAAAGAGTCGTTCGCTTCGTTCACTGGGCCGCCCCTCTGCGTCGCCCCTTATGTAGGCGTTAAAATTTTACTGATAATTTTTCTCGATCCATTTTTTACAAGAGATTATAATTCAGGCTTAAATTTTATACTGAAAAAATTAAAGGCAAAATAAACGTATACAAGAGAATTTTAACGCGTCCTGTTCACACGGAATTGTTTTAACGCGGCAAGTTTTTTAGCACACAAAAGTCACTGCCCGCTATGCGTTTATATCTCATGATACTCACCGCTAAAATTTTACTGATAATTTTTTCTCGATCCACTTACTCGTTAAGCACTTTCCCTACCCAACTTTTCCTTCTTCCTGGCCGACGCCCGTTTGTTGGCATCCAGTTCCATTTTGCGCATGCGAATGTTTTTGGGTGTCACTTCCACAAGCTCATTTTCAGCAATGAATTCTATCGATTGGTCCAGGGAAAGAATATGCGGCGGGCGTAAGGTTACGGTCGCTTCGGATGTGGAACTGCGCATGTTTGTAAGCCTTTTTTCACGAGTGATATTGATTAACAGGTCATCGCTGCGGTTACGTTCGCCAATGACCATGCCGGCATAAACTATGGTGCCAACCTCGATAGAAAGCTCGCCACGATCTACCATGCCGAGACAGGCAAAGGTGGTAACTCTACCGGCACGGTCGGCTATTAACGCACCACTGGCTCGTTGCGGGATCGGACCAAACCATTCGGCATAGCTCTCGAAAAGTGTGTTCAAAACACCGGCGCCTTTTGTATCGGTCAGGAACTGGCTGCGAAACCCGATCAATCCCCGGGAAGGGATGATAAACTCCATATTAACCCGGCCATGCCCATGGTTTTGCATCGTGTGCATCTTGCCCTTGCGTTTAGCAAGCTTTTCTGTGACGATTCCTACTTTATCTTCCGGAATGTCAAGAAATACCCGTTCCATCGGTTCCATTACTTTACCATTTTCCTCCTTGGTGATGACTTGCGGCTTCGAAACCATAAACTCATAACCCTCACGACGCATGGTTTCTATGAGCACTGCCATCTGCAGCTCACCGCGTCCGCAGACCTCGAAAGAATCTGTCCGCCCGGTTGGATTAACCCGCAATGAGACATTGCTGAGGATCTCTTTTTGCAATCTTTCGTTGATATGCCGCGAGGTCAGGAATTTACCCTCCTTGCCGGCAAACGGGCTGTTGTTCACATAAAAGATCATGGATACTGTCGGTTCATCTACTACAATGCGCGGCAGTGGTTGCGGATCATCCTCGGAGGAAATAGTGTCACCGATCTTAACGTTGTCAACGCCTGACACGGCGATGATATCACCAGATTCCAGTTTCTGCACCTGAGTTTTTTGTAATCCCATAAATTCGTAACACGCCGAGAATTTGATACCTTTTGTGATTTTCCCTTCGCCACATAGACTGTAGAATTTGTTCATTTCGAGCACGCCATTACTTAGCCGCCCAACCGCCAGTTGTCCGACATATGGATCGTATTCCAGGTTTGTAACCAGGAATTGCGGGACATGATCATCACTTGCAACCGGTCCTGCAATTTTTTCCAGGATCATTTCGAATAAAGCGTCAAGATCCGTACAGCCATCTCCGATTTTTTTATGGGCCACGGCAGCTTTTGCATTGGTGTACAAAATCGGGAATTCGATCTGTTCCTCCGTTGCATCCAAATCGATAAACAAATCATAAACTTCATTCACGACAGCTTCAATGCGGGCGTCACTGCGATCAATTTTGTTGATCACAAGTATAATGGGCAGATTTTTCGCCAATGTCTTTTTCACTACAAAACGGGTTTGCGGCAACGGCCCTTCGCTTGCATCCACAAGCAAAAGCGCGCCATCTACGAGATTCAGACTGCGCTCCACTTCGCCGCCGAAATCCGCATGGCCTGGTGTGTCTACGATGTTGATCTTCACACCCTTATACCACACGGCTGTGTTTTTTGCATTGATGGTAATTCCGCGTTCGCGCTCAAGATCCATGGAATCCATAACACGGGTAACAACCTCCTGGTTTTCCCGGAAAGTGCCGCTCTGTTTCAACAAGCCATCTAACAGGGTGGTTTTGCCATGATCCACATGAGCGATAATGACGATATTTCTAAACTTTTCTTTTCTCATTATAATCCTGCTTTAAACATCATTGATTGTTTGGATTTTTAAGACCACAACCTTCAAAAAAATCTGAGATATTTATAGTGTTTGAACAGAAACTCGACAACTAGTGTCATTCCGGTAATCTTTTAAGCCGGAATCTAATCATTCCAAGCTGTTAAGATTCCCTCTGAAAG
>JADFJB010000059.1 GCA_022566355.1 candidate division KSB1 bacterium | reverse complement strand
AGAAGTAATGCGGTTCTGCCAGGCATTTATGACTGAATTGTCTCAACATATTGGCGCTAACATTGACATTCCCGCAGGAGATATTGGCGTGGGCGCCAGGGAAATAAGCTTTATGTTTGGTCAATATAAGCGTTTAAGCCATGAATTTACCGGTGTCCTCACCGGCAAATCTTTAGAGTATGGCGGGAGCCTGATACGAACGGAAGCGACGGGATACGGCTGTGCTTACTTTATGGAAGAAATGCTTCAAAACCAGGGGGACTCAATTGAAGGTAAAACATGCCTGGTTTCAGGTTCAGGAAATGTAGCCCAGTATTGTACTCAAAAGATCATTCAATTAGGCGGTAAAGTTGTTACACTTTCCGATTCTTCCGGTTTTATCTATGACCCTGATGGGATTAATGAGGATAAGCTCAATTATGCAATCGATCTAAAAACGGTAAAACGCGGTCGGATTTCAGAATATGCTGAAAAATATAACTGTGAATACAACGCCGGTAAAAAACCATGGACGATCCCTTGCGATTTAGCCTTCCCATGCGCGACACAAAATGAAATCGAAAAAATGAACGCAGAAGATTTGGTTAATAATGGATGTAAAGCAGTCGCGGAAGGTGCAAATATGCCAACTACTGTAGATGGCATAAAAGTATTTCAAAACGCGAAACTACTTTATGGCCCAGGAAAAGCTTCCAATGCAGGAGGTGTTGCCGTTTCAGGCTTAGAAATGACTCAGAATAGTATCCGCCTTGCCTGGACTTCTGAAGAATTGGAATTACGTCTGAAAAACATCCATCAACAATGCGTTACTTACGGGGAGGAGAATGGATCTATCAATTATGTCAAAGGGGCTAATTTAGCCGGTTTCATTAAAGTAGCCGATGCGATGTTAGCCTATGGTGCCATTTAAGAAAACGCATAATAAGAACAATTCAAGAATTTTCAGTACTACCCAAAATAATAGGCCTGCTAAAATGCTAATAAATAACGTATTTTACTTATTGTAAAATTGAGAGTTAACAAATATAAATATTTGTTTTGATTATATACATCCATCTAACCATTCAAAAAAAAATAATTTCTCTTGACAAAACAATTATTTAATGTTAAACTTCTGCAAAATCTCTTGGTCCTGTAATTGTTGAAAATAGAATAAATAAAGACCAGTGCGCTATGTAATCTTCGAGTAGATAATTGCTTAAATATTCTTGATCTCAAAAAAGTAGTTTAGGTTTCGTTATACAAAATAAACAAAGTTTTAAAATTATTTAGAATTTGATAAATGGATTATTTGTTAAGCTTTTCATTTAAAGAACTTCTTTTCTACAAAATCTTTGTATAACTGCTCATAATCCGCTTGAATAGCGCTATTATAGACTTGAGAAATGATCGTTCAAAGATGTTACTGAAGTGGCGGAGCTATAGCTCGAAAAAAATTAAATAGTTACTTCTTAGAAAAGATTGGAATAAAATTGATTAAGGATATACTTTACCACTTGACGACGAAAGGTTTTTACTACCTACAAAAAAGGCATTGTGAACGAATAATTAAAACAGACTGACACATAAAGACTTCCTTGCAACGAATCTCTTCTTTTGCAGTTCTCTTGACTAATTTATCATATATTTGTAAATTGCTTTCATACTAAACTCATTTGATAAATGTCACCAGAGAATCTAACGGAATCTGAACAACCACTTGCTATCGTTTTAGTTGAGGCCAAACCGGGCAGCGGGCGAATTGTTATTCCCGGCGCAAAAAAGACAATTTCCCTGGTCGAATACCGGCAGACACAGAACGTGACTATTCCGGAGCACATGGTCGTATATAAAGAAAAAACCATCCGGATGGGCAGAGATGCTTCAAATGAGTTGATTCTCGACATTCCCAACGTCTCCCGGTATCATGCAATTTTAACATCATCGACCTCATCTCTTCGGGTGAGCGATTTGAAAAGCACCAACGGCACTTTTGTCAACGGCAATCCGGTGACCACTCCGGTAAAGCTCGAAACCGGAGACATCGTCGAAATTGGATCTGCAAAACTAAAAATCGAACTGCTTTCGGATATTGACTCTAAAACAAATTTGCAGCTTGTGGGAACGCGGTTTGATCCAATAACCACTTCCTGCGTCGTGACAGTTCTGGTAGCAGATATCGTGGGTTATACTAAACTCAGCGAACTTTTACCTTATGAAGATGTTACCAGAACGCTGCAGTCCTGGTTTGAAAGAATGACGCAAATTATTCGTGAATATGACGGCAAAGTTGACAAATACATAGGAGATTGTGTCATGGCTTTTTGGCCCGGCGAGGATTTAAACGCAAAGATTTTAGCGATTGAGGCAACCCGAGCCGCGGTTGAATTAAAAAAAGAGACCCGGTTTTTTTCAGAAAGTCCGGATTGCCTGCACGGGTACGCCTATGATTGGGACTGCCGTGTTTCTCTAAATACTGGCCAGGCAATGATTGGCACCGTTGGCGCACGCGGCTCCAGGGATTTTACTGTATTAGGGGACACGGTGAACGTGGCTTTTCACCTCAATACAGTCGCCGGCGCACGCGGGTATGATTTCGTTCTCGGCGACACGACCGCGAAACATATCGATGAAATTTTCAAACCTATAAAGCTTGGCCCAGTTGAATTAAAAGGTCGAAGACAGAAAACGATTGCTTACACTTTGCCGGAAACTTTTTGATTGAAGGTTAAAAAGCGAAACTGTTCTTGATAGATTTATATTCTTGAATCGCTTATTAAAATACCATCGACGTTTTCTGCTATGCCGCCGCCGTGGGGGGATAAACTCTATCCGCTGAATATTAATTAAAAAAGTCTCTAAAATACAAATCAATAAAGTATTTAACTTATTGTAAAATTAGGAGTTAATAAATATTAATAGTTGTTTTAATTTTTTACCTTCACCTTACCATGCAATAAAATATAATTTCTCTTGACAAAACAATTATTTGATGTTAAACTACGTTAACATTTTATGTAGAAATTGTTAAATAGGAATTTTAATGTCATCCTCCTCTGTAAATCTCTTAGATATGTAATTGTTGAAAAAAAATAAATAACGAATCCTCTGAACACCACTATTTTAGACTTCAGAAATGATCGTTGCAAAGATGTTACTGAAGTGATGGATATATAATTCATATAAAGTTAATTAGATGCCATTGAAAAAAAATTAGGAATAAAATTGACAAAGAACATACTTAACTCACTTGCGAAGTCATTTAACGTCGGGATACCATCTTGTCCAAAAATCACAAGTCGTTGCAGTATGATTAATCTGATTACGATGAGGCAATAGCATTATCATTTATGATAACCCCGTAAAATATTCCATTGGTCAATAATTATATTAATTCACGTAATGGAAAAGATTAGTAAATACCAGATACTCGAGGAAATTGGCAAGGGCGGAATGGGGGTCGTATACAAGGCCTATGACCCACTAATCGAACGCTACGTCGCCATCAAGGTTATTTCGGAAATAGTTTTAGAGATCCCCGAAATTAAAGCTCGATTCTATCGGGAAGCTAGAATCGCGGGCAAGCTAATGCACGAGAATATCACGATCGTCCACGATTTTGGTGAAGTGGACGGAAGAACCTACATCGTTATGGAATACTTGGAAGGTCCTGACCTGCGGCTGATAATCGACGAAAAAAAACCTTTAAACCTTCAGCAAAAATTGGACTGTGCAAAACAGATTTGCAAAGGGTTACAGTTTGCACATGCTAATAAAGTCATTCACCGAGATATTAAACCCGAGAACATCAAAATTCTGGAAAATGGCCGGGTCAAGATTATTGACTTTGGCATCGCCAAGCCCGATACTGGGTCTGCCGGTTCTGAAACCAAAACTTTGCTGACGCAGGTCGGAACGCGAATTGGCACCCCCTGGTATATGTCACCAGAACAAGTAAAAGGAATAGCTGTTGATTACAGGTCTGATATTTTTTCCTTTGGGGTTCTCTTCTATGAGTTTTTGACCTATAAAAAACCATTTGAAGGAGATGATACTACCGTTTTGTACAGAATTTTGCACGAGGAACCTGAAAAAATAGACTTAAAGGAAAGCGGCCTAGTAAATGAGATACAGACTATTCTATCAAAATGTCTTGAGAAAAATGTGGATTCAAGATATGATAATTGCTCTGATTTATTAAAGGATTTAGAAACCGTTCTTGACAAAGCACAAAAGGAAAGAAGGACAAAAGATTTACTAGAAGAAGCCCATTTGCTTGCAGAGCAGGATCGACTCAATGATGCCATTCTGAAATTTAATGAAGTCTTGCGTATTGATCCGAATCACAAAGAAGCAAACTTAAATATTAAAAGATTGATAGACAGGGAAAGAGAATCTGCAACAATTAAGATTTTGACTGGGCGGATTGCCGGCGAGACAATTTCTCATTTTAAAATTATTGAAAGGCTTGGCGGGGGTGGAATGGGAGTGGTTTACAAAGCCAAGGATATCACACTAAACCGTGTCGTAGCTCTTAAGTTTTTGTCACCTGACTTGACTCGCGACACTACAGCCAAAAAGCGTTTTTTGAAAGAAGCACGGGCCGCATCAGCTCTTGACCATCCTAATATTGGCACCATCCATGAAATAAATGATACTGAGGATGGTCTGATGTTCATTTGCATGGCCTACTATGAAGGAGAAGACTTAAGAGAAAAATGTATCAAATACAAAATGGAGATTTTAGAGTGTCTCAATGTCCTTAAGCAAATCGCCAGCGGTTTGGCTGAAGCCCATAAGCATAGCATCGTCCATCGAGACATCAAGCCAGCGAACATCATTATCACAACCGAAGGTCAAGTGAAAATTGTCGATTTTGGACTTGCTAAGCTCACAGGTGGCACAAAAATCACTACACCGGGCACCACCCTAGGCACACTGCCATACATGTCACCAGAACAAGTTAAAGGCCTTGACTTAGACCACCGCAGTGATATTTGGTCGTTCGGTGTGCTGATCTACGAGATTTTGACTGGTAAATTGCCGTTTGAAGCTGAATACGAAGCGGCCATGCTTTATTCGATTGTTAACGAAAATCCAATTGCTGTAACTGAACAGAATCCAAAAATCCCTTCTCAACTTGAGCAGGTAATAACTAAAGCCCTAAAAAAGGAGGTTAATGACAGATATGCTTCCATGCAAGAAGTATTGGATGATCTTGAAAATATTGATCAGCAGCTTTTTAAGGCTAAGAAAACGCAATCGAAACGGTCAGCAGAACTGGCAATGCTGATAGAAAACGGCAAGGATTATTTTGATACAAAGGAATACAGCGATGCTTTATCAAGATTTGAAGCTGCATCAATTCTTGATCCTAAGGATCAAGAATTGCTTGACTTAATTGACCAATGTAAACAAAAACAAGAAGAAGTACACCAGATCAGCAAACTTTTGACTGCGGGAAGGGGCCATTTTGAAAATGGCAAATATAAAGAGGCCCTAAATGCGTTCGAGCAGATTCTTTCCGTAGACCCTGAACATAAAGAATCTGCTGATTTCATTGAAAAGATTCAAAAAAAGATAGAACTGTTAGAACGGGTTGATGAACTAATATCGAAAGCGCAAGCGTACTTAGGCAAGAAAAAATTTGAGCAAGCCATTGAAACGTATAAGAGAATACTGGAAATTGAACCTCAAAATAAAGATGCAAGTAGCGGACTGAAAATAGCGGAAAAAAGTATAGAGAGTAAGCTAAAGAAAGCAGGGGTTGCTAGATCCATTGAAGTAGGAAGAAATCGTCCCCAAACTTTATTATATACTTTGACTGCTATCATAATTATCACAGGCTTTGTAGGAGGCTGGTACTATTGGCAGGATTTAAGGCAGGGAGATGAGGCTGAAATCTCTGGCTCTGTTGCTGATGTAAAACAAGCAACGCTTAACCTAACATCAGAAGCTAAAAATGCCAACACGGAAACCCTGGCGCCAGATGGCGATTCACTCACTGTACCGGCCAGGCAAAGAGACGATAATAAATCCGAGGTTGCAAATGCCGACAAAGGGGAAAAATTAATTGAAATCCCCGTTGATGTCGGTGAACTAATCGTTACCTCGTACCCTTCAGGAGCCTCGGTGTGGTTAAATGGGAAAAAAGTAGGAAACACCCCTTATAAGAACAAAAATATGGCAGTCAACAATTATGAAGTCATGGTCAGCCTCGAGGGATATCAAGATTTTTCACAAGCTATTAATGTGCGTCCAAATATATTGACCCCCATTGAGGCAAATTTAGCTGTGTTAACCGGCGCTATCGACATTACTTCAGAACCCTCCGGTGCCTCAATTATCCTGAATGGCCAGATTGAGGGTACTACTCCTTACCAACAAAACAAGAAAATTGGTTCATACAATATTATCCTGCGGAAAGAGGGGTATGAAGACTACGAAACTGTCATAGCATTAGAACCTAACGAAGTGAATCAGACTAATGGAAAACTGATCGCTTTAATCGGAGGATTAAAGATGCTGGTGCGGCCGTTTGGATCCATTTATATAGATGACAGGCTACAGAAAAAAGACGCCTTCGCCCAGTTTTCTATGGAGCTGCAAGTTGGCCGCCATAAGATAAGTGTTGTACATCCGACCTTGGGTACGTGGCAAAAGGCAGTAGAAATCCAACAAGACAAAACCCTGGATATTCCAATCGATTTCAACAAAAAGGTGGCAGTTACCATTCTCTCTCAGGATTCGGAAGGAAAACTAACCTGGGGAAGAATTTATATAGACAACGAAGACATTGGTCAGGTAACACCAAAAGAAATTAAGGTGTCTGTGGGTTTAAAAGAGATCTCAGTAAGACGAGAGGGTTATGTTCTCGAAGGCGGTGAACGGGTGATCAATTTTGAGGAAAACATGAAACCTTTAAAGTTTACACTCAAGAAAATCAGATGACTAATTTTGGTTACCCCCAAAATCGGAGACATTTAGATAATAATTTGGGGAAGACCCCATAAAGCCGGGAGGCCATTATGCAAACATTTAAACATAATTTGATAAACAAGAGATTGATAGGTTTTGTGATTTTGGCCTTTCTTAGCACAATTCTTCTAAACCCCTTGGCAAATTCAACAGCTTGGGCGCAGGATACATGTGAGGCGGCCGTGGCAAAGGCTGAACAGCAATACAAGGATGGTCTCTTTGATGATGTCATCAAAACTCTGGAAAGCTGTTTGCCGGTTGGTATCAAAGACGAAGAAAAAAGTAAGGCATATCGACTGCTCAGCCTGACCTTCCTCGCCAAAGACTATCTCGATCAAGCTAGAGATGCTATAAGAAAACTACTGGAATTGGCGCCCGACTGGCAGCCTGATCCGGTTCAAGACCCGCCACCTTTTACGAATATGGTAGGAGAAATGAGAAAACACATGGAGGAGGAAAAAAAGAAAGAGTTGGTTGAACAACCGCAAGAACAACCTGCTGAGGCTGACAAACCGATCGACGAGCAGGTTGCCAAGCCACAACCTCAAAAAAACGGTGGCAACAAGAAATTCTTGATAGGATTTGGTGTAGCGGCCATTGTCGGCGGGTTGGCGCTAGCTCTGGGAGGTGGCGGTAACGGTGGAACACCTACTGTTCCTCCTGTTACAGGCGACACGACATTGCCTAACCCTCCTGGTGCGCCTGGTGGCAATTGAATTTTCTAATCTAAACCTAAGGTGCGGTGAAGCCCCAATAGTCATATAGCCATCAGGGTAACCGCAAAAAGTTAAGGTACAGCTATTATTAAAAGAGACCCAGAGTGCTCACAGAAGCCACAAAGAAAAAATAAAATTATCTCAGTTCAGGGATTGAGATAGTTAAAAAGTAATGTCAGATCTAGTCATGAATGATCTCACTCCCTAATCTCCATATTTGTTGTGATTTAAATAAAGGAAATAAAAAATGATTAAAGGTAAGTTTTTGATAATCCTCTTTATGATGTTAAATTCGCTTGTTTTCAGTCAGGAAAAATTAGATGATATTTTAAAGCCTAAAAAATCATCGCCAAAGATCTTTTCTAAAGAAGGGTTTTCCAAGAAGGATTGGTTTCAAAAGCGGTCCCAAAAACTTAATTTACTACCTCCAGCAATTAAGCTTCTATCCATTGAAATAGTAGCTAACAGCACAGGGCCAATTACACCTCGTTTTATATATAAAGGTACAGTTGATTCAGCAGCTATTGATTTAGTGGCAGATCCAGATGAATTTACTGCACAAATAAATGGAGCTTCATCGTCTTCCGTTTCACCTGATGATGGGGGCCAATTTTATGTGTCTCAATCTGGCCCAGATGGAACGAATTTACAGCAGATGTTGAGGAATATAGATAATGTTGTGAGTCCGATGTATGAAATACGATTTGGTGATGATGAAGTTGGATTAGCTTACGATCGTTTTTTAACAGGAAGAATTTATAAGGTTCCTATCACTGGTTGGGATTTAAACGGAACACCGGATGATCCATCGGATGATATTCAGATGATAGTTGCAACTTTCCCGGCAGATTTTGCTGATAGCACTAGATGGGGGATAAGAAATGATATACCTTCTCCCTGGCCATTAAATCTTGCTCGACAATCAGATTGGATCTATTTAGTTTATCCTGAAAACAGTTATGAGGACCTTCAGGTGAAGTTCGAGAATCAAGAAGCTACCGGAATGCCCGATTTGACAGTTGGAGAAATTGTGGGAGCAGAAGTTTTAGCCCGTATTACCGTAAATTCCTTGGATGATAATCCTTTGACTACCATAAATTCAGCCAATGGCCTTCCCAGACCCAAAGCGGGTACCATTATCCGGTGGACATTTCAAATTATCCCTGGAATAGATATAGATAATCTTTACGGAGTAGTAGGGGCTGCGTATAGCGTCTCTCCTACTATAACAGGTTTCCCACAGCCAACTTTTTCACTTATTTCCGCACCATCAGGAATGACCATGGATGCAAATTCTGGTACACTCAATTGGACGCCGGGTTCCGGGCAAGAGGGTTTTCATGATATCGTATTAGAGGCTTCAAACGCCGCCGGTACCACTCAGGAAACTTTTACTATTTGGGTGGATGCTTTCCCCAGGATGCATCTGGAACATAACAATAACAATACTGTACTTTCTGTATTCAACAGTGGCAAAGTAGGAGGCCGTCCAGATCTTAGCCTTGGTTCTGGTTTTCAATTTAACGGGATGAACGGCCTTTTCGATGGGAATGTGGTGATAGGTCAGTCAGAATCACAAGTTTCAGGAAGATTGGATGCGCTTGAGGATGACAGTCATTTTGCAACAGGTCCTATGAGTCCAATAACACAAAGCCCTATTCCCGGGTTTGATCAGGCTTTCACGAGCACTTTTAGCGATCGACGCGCTGATAACCCCATAGGGATCACTATTTCCCAAGATTCCTATTCAAAATCAACGCCGCCTGACGATGATTATGTCATAATGGATTATACCATTTTCAACGAAACCACAACGGATCTAAGCGGCATCTATTTTGGTGTGGCAATAGATTGGGATGTGGGTTCTGCTGGCAACAATCTTGCAGGATTCGATAGTGTCCGAAAGCTCAGTTATGTGTTCGAAGCTGACGGTGCAGACAATCCGAATTATTATGGCGTTCGTGTCCTTTCAGGTGAAGTTTCCGGACATACGTTCAATGCCCAAGTAGACGACGGTGGCGACTCCTTGCTTTTTAGTTGGATGATTACATTTGAAGATACGCCAACGGATACCACTGACTACCGACCAATGATCTCTGTTGGGCCGTACGAAATACCGGTTGGTGATGGCGTCAGAGCCGTATTTGCCATTGTAGGTGGCACGGACTTAGCCGATTTGCAGGCTAATGCCGATGCTGCACAGGCGGCTTTTGATCAAGCTGGTTCAGACGTTAACCCACCAGTAATCACACACTCTGCAAATTCTTCCATATCATCAGGCCAAAGCCAAACCATCTCAGCTACAATAACCGATAACGTGGACGTGCAATCCGCAACACTTTTTTATCGCCGCGGTGGCGCAAGCTCTTATTCTTCGAGCGTCATGACAAATACAAGTGGAGCAATTTGGGAAGGGGCCATTCTGCCCAACTTCGTTACTGAAAGAGGTGTGGAATACTACTTTTCTACTCAAGACCCAACAGGCAATTCAACGACATTTCCAGCAACGAACCCACAAGACAACCCGGAGATTATTCAGGTTACCAGCAGCAATTTGTCTTTCTCATCGCCAAACTTGGCTTACCGTATGATTTCCGTGCCCATCGATTTGGATAATTCCTCGCCATCGAGTGTCTTTGTGGATGATTTGGGAACTTATGATGATACCCAGTGGCGTCTTCTGCGCTATATAAATGGCAATTTTGATGAATTTCCTAATACGGGAAATCTGGATCCCGGACGAGGATTTTGGTTCATAACCAGAGGCTCAAAATCCCTTGGTACTGGGTCAGGAAAAAGCGTGACTACTGAGGGGAATTACGTGATTAATCTACAAACAGGATGGAATCAGATCGGCAACCCGTTTGCCTTTACAGTTAATTGGAGCGATGTGGTTAAAGGCACTAATGTTGAAAATCGTCTGGTCGGCTACTCCGGTTCGAGCAACGATGCCACAGGTTACGACTTTATGCGTACTCAGTTGGTGCCCTACCAGGGCTATTTCGTCAACAACTTAGGCGGCACGACCACAATTGAAATTCCACCAAAATCTTCAACTGGCAATAGTGTCGTTGCCAAACAAAGTTTGGGCTTGTCGGAGCTTTTTAAATTGCAAAATGATGAGTGGGCGCTGCAGCTCACTGCGCAAAGCGGCCGCTTTTTGGACAAAGATAATTACATTGGCGTTTTAAACGGAGCATCCGACGAGTGGGACAAAAACGATTTTTCCGAGGCGCCGTTTTTCGACAGCTTCGTGTCGCTCTATTTTCCCCATGAAGATTGGGACACCTATCCCGGTCTTTACACTGGTGATTTTCGCTCCATCAACACTGAAGGTCACTACTGGGATCTTCATCTGAAATCCAATATCCCGAATTCTGAAATTGTCTTGTCTCTGGCGAATGTTCAGAACCTGCCCATTGAGATGGAGGTTGTTTTGATTGACAAGACCAGTCGGATTTCTGTCAATCTAATCGAACAAAATGCGTACACATTCATCGCAGGCGAAGAAGGTACTGAACGAGATTTTCGAATTGTCGTGGGTCAAACAGATTTTATCAATAGCAACGATTTGGGGTTTTCAGGAATTCCGGAAGCATTTACGTTGTCCCAAAATTATCCCAATCCATTCAATCCTGAAACCCGCATCAACTATGAATTGCCCACAACGAGTCTCGTTAAGATTGTTGTTTTCAATTTGAGGGGACAGCTTGTTCGAACCTTGTTAGATGCAAAACAGAGCGCCGGTCGGTACACAGTTAGTTGGGATGGAACCACGGATCAAGGTATCCCCATGGCAAGCGGCGTATACCTGCTTCGCATGACAGCAGGCGAATTTTTGAATGTCAGAAAGATGCTTTTGACAAAATAAGTTGTTAAAATCTTTGATAAAATGTACAATGACTTAGTTCCACTTAGGTTTGGATCTTATAAAACCACCAACACAACGGTTTTTGCTGCCATCGTCGTTGGGGAGCACACTGTGGCCCTATAGTAACTTTTTTAGAAAAAATTAGGAAAACTAATGACTATATACATATCTTACCGGCAAAGTAGTGCTCTTCATTTTTTTCAGAATTTCAGTTTAGCTTGCATAATGATTTTGCTTTTATTCCCCGATCTACTTTCCGCACAATCTTCTAACGAAAATGACGCGCTTTTGGAAGCAAAATTTCCTTCTGCCGCAACCTGCAGGACATGCCATCCTGATCATTATCGGGATTGGGCTGTCTCACCGCATGCTTATGCCCAGATGAGCCCCATCTTTAACGCTATGCAAGCCACGGTCTTAAAAATTACGAATGGTACCAACGGCGATTTCTGTATTCGTTGCCATAACCCGGTTGGCATGAATCAAAATGAACCCGAATTTATGACCAATATAGATCGCCACCCAACCTCGCGGGAAGGAGTAACCTGTATTGTTTGCCATCGCTTAAAGAATGCCTACGGCAAGGTTAGTGGCAGGTTGGCTATTGTTGAAGGCGATATTTTTGATACGGTATTTGGCCCAACAGGAAATGAAGAACTCAGTCGCGTGATTTCAAGTGGCGAATACAATGTCAATACTGAGCGAGGCAAACCAGGACGAGCAATTCACACCAACATTATAAAATTAGATCAAATGTCGACTTCAGGATTTTGTGCTACTTGCCACGACGTTAATCTTGTGAACGGATTTCGATTAGAGGAAGCATTTAGCGATTACAAAACTTCACCCGCAAGCAAGAAAGGTGTGTCCTGCCAAGACTGCCACATGGGAAAGGAGCCGGGTAAACCTTTAGGGTACGAAATAGCTCCTGCAGCTATTGTTGGCGGTAAGCTGACCAAACCACGAAAGCGAACCAACCATATGTTCGCAGGTCCGGACTATTCTGTGATACACCCGGGTATTTTTCCGCACAATTCACAAGCTGCCGATTTGGCAACTATCCGCGAATGGTTGACCTTTGATTATGAAGCAGGTTGGGGCACAGATGAATTTGAAGATAGCATCCCGGAAGGATTCGAGTTTCCACCTCGGTGGACTTCTGTTGATGACCGCTATGATGCTCGAGACATAATCGCAGAGAATCTCAAATCATTAAAAGAAAGTGAGAAGCAGCGAAAGCAAGTGCTGCGGGCAGGTTACGAATTAGGCGAGATACTCATTGAGAAAGCGGATAACTCGGGTATCGTTTTTAAAGTTCAAGTGAGCAATGTTACAGACGGCCATAGTGTCCCAACCGGCTTTGATGCCGAACGCGTGGTATTTCTCCAGGTGACTGTTACCGATAGCCAGGGGAAGGTTGTTTTTAAGTCCGGTGATCAAGACCCCAATGGCGATCTCCGGGACGCTCATTCACTCTACGTGCATAATGGTGAACTTCCTCAAGACAAATATTTATTCAACCTACAATCAAAATTTCTTGTCAGATTGCTACGAGGTGGTGAACGCGAACAGGTTTTGGCGTTGAATTATTCTTCCAGTCCTTTGCCATTTTTACGACCTTCAACAAGATCGACTATTTTGCTGGGACGCCCGGTGGGAGCGCGAAAGCACAGAACGGTATTGCCACCGCTTACCAGTAAGTGGCCCAGGTATGAAGTGAAGTCTTCTGAACTGGCTGGAAGCATTGCTCCTTATAACGCCAATATTAAATTGATTGCAGGGATGGTTCCTATTAACCTTGTCCATGAGATTAAAGACGTTGGATTTGACTATAATATGTCAGCTCGTGAAGTGGCCGATAAAGTTCTTGCCGGCCATCTGGTCTTATGGGAGCGCAATATAAATTTGAAGCCTGGCAGGATATCCTCTGATATTCAATCAACACAGAATAATAATAATTCTAAAGAGGGGAAATAAAGCTACGTTGACCCATTCTATTTTAAAATTTCTTCGATATTTGACCACTGGATCCATTTTTTGCCTTATTTTTTGGGGCAACGCGTTTTCCAATCCTTTTTTTGGAATGGAGAGATTAACTTCTATAATCCAGGCAGATACACTCAAAAGAAATGATAAAGCCAATAATAACAAAAATGATGACAAAAAGCATAAGGGCAAACACGATAGTCGAATAACTGATAAGTATATACCGTTGCAATTAAAAAATTTCCCTCAAAGGCCAAAACCTCTTCTTGAGATTGGGCAGAAATTTCTTGGAACCGGAACCCTAAATCAAGGCATTAAGCTTCCAACCGGAGCAGTGTGGCAGCCCTATTTTATTGCCTTCGGTACTTACCGAACGGGATTGCAGACCTTTGACAACGGAACTACGCAAGTGTCCGAATGGGCAAACCGCTTCGATTTATTTGGAAATCTGTATCTAACGTTTACAGAAAGGCTTTTGTTCGGTTTTCGTCCACTCGATCAGAATGGCAGATTTACAGGGGTTACTTTTCAACCCGATCCATTAAATAATGGTTTTGAAGATGAGTTGAATTTCGAACTAACGACGCTATTTTTCGAAGGTGAATTTGGTGAACTCTTTCCCAATTTGGACAGAGATGATAAACGCGGTCTCGATTTCGGTTTCTCAGTGGGACGGCAATTAATTAGCTTTCAAGAAGGGTTGCTTATTAATGATAACATCGACGCTGTAGGAATAACCAAAATCAACGGGAAAAAATTTGGAGCAGTCAATTTTCGTTGGACCCTTCTGTACGGCTGGAACCAGATTAATCGGACCAATTTACCCGAGCAGGATAGCAGCGCCTCAATGGTCGGATTCTTTACCGAAACCGACTGGCGAAAAAGTACAGTGGCTTTCGATGTTGTTTATATTAATTCTAACCCGATTACCGGGGATGGAATTTATGCTGGATTGAGCGCAGTCCAACGCCTGGGTAAATATAATACATCCTTCCGGGTTGTGAGCTCCTTGCCAATAGGTGAAGAAAGTCAGCACAACGAACAGGGCGTCCTTCTGTTCAGCGAAATATCCTGGACCCCGCAAGGCAATCATAATTTGATCTATTTCAACAGCTTTTGGGGCATCAAGAATTTTCGGTCTGCAACTCGCGGACCTGCAATGGGCGGCCCTCTTGGTCGCACAGGTATCCTGTTTGCTAGCGTTGGATTGGGCCGCCTCGGCGCGGCGGGATCGCCATTGGTCAACCGGGCAGATGAATCGCTGGGTGGAGCGTTGGGTTATCAAATGTTTTTCGCTCATACCCGAAAACAACTTCTTTTTGAGCTGGGTGGCAGACATAGTTCGTTAGACGACGATCAATCTGCCGTGGCCGGAGGTGCACGTTTTCAATCGGCTTTTGGCAGGAGAGGAATTATTGTTGTGGATGGATTTGCTGTGTACGAGTTCGACGTACCTGTTAGCACAAATGAATTCCGTTTTGGTGGGCGACTGGAGCTTTTATTCAGATTTTAGAACGGATGACTCAAATTATTGGTTTACTAAAAATGAAATCACGATTACAGAATTTCACCTATTGGGTTCTTTTGGGGATTGTTTCCGGGTCCGGCTTTTCAACAAGTTCAGCCCAGGAAACCACGAAGGAGAAATTTCTTTGGCACGATCCCAAAAAGATTGTAACAGCGAAGCCGTGCAACGAATGTCACCAATTAGAATATGGTGTGTGGGAAAAGACCAAGCACTCCACCAGTTTTAAGACGCTTCACCGCAAAGAATTAGCCGAAAGAATCACAAAAAATATGAGTTTTAAATTTATTAAGCGGGAGAGCTTGTGCTTGAAATGTCATTATACCGGTGTTATAAAAAATGAACAGCTTCGTGCAATATCAGGTGTCTCTTGCGAATCCTGCCACGGTGCAGCCAAAGATTGGATTGATGTTCATAATAATTACGGACCAGGAGCGAAATATAACACAGAATCGGCCGAGCACGAGGAACAGCGAATTCTGGAAAGTAAAAAAAATGGGATGTTGCGGCCGTCTGAGGTTTACGGAGTTGTGGCAAACTGCTTTCAATGCCATACAGTCCCGCACGAAAAACTAGTGAATGTCGGGGGGCATACAAGTGGTAGTCGCGATTTCGATTTACTTGATCGGATTGATGAGATTCGACACAATTTTCTACAGGCTCAATTTGACCCCTCGCGAAGTGAAAACGCGGAGCGATCACAAGAACAAAACCGCATCCTTTATGTTGTTGGCAAAGCGGTGGATTTGGAGTATAGCATTCGTGGCATGGCTGTGTCAAAAGAGACCGGCGGTTATGGCCGCGCAATGAATAGGAGAGTAAGGAGCGTCGTTAACAGCCTTATGGCAATTCAGAAAAGGATAGCAATTAAGGAAGTTCAGGATATGCTAAGCCTGCTTGGTGATGTAAATATCGGGCCAAACAACGAATCTGCTCTTTTGGATGTAGCTGCAAAAATCAGCGAAGCCACCAAAACATTTATCAGTAGAAATGATGGCAGTGAGCTTACTGCTCTAGACGGTGTGATTGCAGGAACGGAAAACCTGTTTGTAGTCGAAACGATTGATACGCTTGAAAAACCGGAATCCACAACCATTACGGATCAAGTTTCCATAGTCGACAAGAAATTAAAACCAGCCGGCGAAGCTCAAGCTGAGACAGAGAGTAATCCGCCTCCGGTTTATGCAAAGAAAAACTATATTCGGCCTCGGTCAAAGTTCAAGACGATTTTTCCAGGTTGCAATTGTCACTCCGATCAGATTAAATGGTGGGAATCAGATAAGCACTTTAATTCGGCAGAGCCATTTTTTAATAAAACTCAAAAAAATATTCAATTAGCAAGAAATTACGGTCTTAGTGTTTTAGATATGACCCGGGGAGATAATCTCTGTATGGATTGCCACGGAACGATCATTACGGATCAAGCATCTGAACAAGTATTCGATGGCGTCAGTTGTGAAAGCTGCCATGGACCTGCAAGTGGATATAACAAACCCCATCAGGAGGAAGGAAGGGCTTACCTGGAGGGTGAAAAATTTGGTATGGTTCAATTAGAGAATGTGGGCATTAGGGCGGAAGCCTGTGCACAATGTCATTATATCACCGACCCAAGGTTAATATCCGCAGGGCATCCAACCGGTACGGGACGTCCAAAAGGGAAAACTTTCAATTTGGTAGAGTGGAATAAAAAAATTATACATTGGGAGAGCCCAATTGTCAGCGTTGAAGAACTGGGGACTGCCTACGCGGAAACAAAACGGAAAAGAGGCGCCATTCCTGAAGTTGAAATCGTTTCGCGCAGACTACCAACCGAATCCCAAGAAGCTGGTTTAAGCCAGACAAGGGTTGCAGATCGCCAGAAGCCAACAGATGTCACGCCACCAATACCGCCACCAGTGAACATAAACCCTGGTCAGCTTATCGAAAAGAAGAATATCAAACTACCGCCATTTCCGGCTATTAACGACAGCACATCGATTGAGGAAATATTACTCATCTTAAAGAAACGGATAGAACTTTTATATGAACAAATTGGACGCCAGCAATAAAACGATTTTGATTCCGCAAGGCTTCCTTCTTGCATAATCTATTGAATTTAACATGGTAACTACACCCACTCAAATTAAACGTTTAGAGCAATACCGAGACCGCTGGAGTTCCTATGGCGCCAGTACCGGAATACTAGAATTATCAGAAAAATTGTCACCAAATGAATTAAAAAAGTATGCCCCGTTTAAGGACTATGATGACAAGTTTCTAGAAAGGATCAGTACGGATATCTCTGTTGCGAAATGGAAGAAGGACGCCATCATTTTTGAGGAAGGTTCCTATCTCGATCTGGCATTTTTTGTAGTCAAGGGCAGCGTTGAGGTCTATCTTTCCAAAGTGCAGACCGATACACAATTGGGCAGCCCCAGATTCGATTCGCACCGAACCCAAGTATTCAGCGAAGCGCAAACCCAGGCGAGAGATCGCGAAAAAGTATCGCTTTCGGATACCGTTTTTCACACCCAAATCAAAAAGCAGGGTAAACAGCAAGCCGACCTGGTGTTTTTGTCCGTAATGGACTTCAATATACCGATAGGGGATAAGGTGACACTGGGGCCCGGAGAAATCTTTGGCGAGATCGGAGCCTTGAGTGGATGGCCGCAGTCGGTGACGGCTCGAACCGTATCGGACTGTGAAATCGTTCAAGTGCGGGTGCCCGCACTACGCTTGATGAGACGAAAATCCACGGCTTTCAAGGATCGGATTGATAAGGCTTATAGAGATAGGTCTCTGTTTGCGCAGCTTAAGTTGACCCCGTTATTCCGGAATTGCGAAGATAGTTTTATCAGCGCACTTAAGGAGAAAGTAGAGTTGTTGTCCTGTGAGCCGGATCAAATCATTGTTCATGAAAGTGATTCCAGCGATGCACTTTACATTGTGCGTTCCGGATTTGTAAAACTTTCGCAGGCGATTGGTGACAATCAAATTGTGGTATCCTATTTGTCCAAGGGGATGACCCTTGGTGAAGTGGAATTGCTCATCCAGGATTTAGACGGCTGCTACCTTACTGCATCCTCCGTGGAGTTCTCGGAACTGATCAAGATAAACTATGACGATATGAAGCAAGTGATGCAGCAATTCCCCGGAATTGAGAGACAATTGTGGCAAGCAGCCATAGCCAGAATCAAAGAAACCGGTTCCAACAAGAAGAACATAGGCCAGTCGGAGTTCATTGAGTTTGCTCTCGAAAAGGGTTTGGTGCAGGGGAACAGTATTCTGGTGATTGACACAAATATTTGTACGCGTTGCGACGACTGCATGAAGGGATGTGCGGACACGCATGGCGGACTGCCCAGGTTTGTGCGCGAAGGTGAGAAATACGATAACCTCCTCATTACGCGCGCATGTTACCATTGCCGTGATCCCGTTTGTCTGGTTGGATGTCCGACCGGAGCCATTCACCGCACCAACGTGGGAGACGTGGTGGCCATAGATGAGAAATTATGCATCGGCTGCCAATCCTGTGCGAATAATTGCCCTTATGATGCGATCACTATGTTTGATACCGGAGAAGTTTGGCCCGGTGATATGGTACCACAAGGCCTGCGCGGTACAAAACGCCTTCTGGCCACAAAATGTGATTTATGTTATGATACCGGACACGGACCGGCATGTGTAAGCAATTGTCCACACGGCTGCGCCTTCCGTGTGGGCAGCATCGAGGAATTCCAGCAATTGTTATCAACCAATGAGTCCGCAAGATAACACATTCTATATCAAGTTTTGGGTAAGATCGCGTTTATGGTTTTGGGCGTTTGTCATCTCATGCATTGTATGTTTCGCGATTTATCTGATCAATGCTTCTTTCTGGCAAGTTCATCCCGGCAGCAACTGGGGTATCGGCTATGGTATCGCGGCCGCCATTCTTGTGCTGGGCGCTGCAGCCTATGGCATTCGGCGGCGGCGGATGAAATGGGTTTCAAAGCTGGGTCTGGGCAGATCACACACCTGGGTTCAGTTCCATGTCTACGGGGGTACGTTGTTCCTGCTCCTGGTCTTTATGCACACCGGTTTTCGTTACCCAACAGGCACACTTACAATCTGGTTGTGGTACTTAAGCATATGGATTACTTTGAGTGGGATCTTGGGCGTAATTCTGCAAAAGTGGATTCCAAGAGCACTTACTTCAGGTCTTAAATACGAAATTCATTATGAGAGAATTCCAGAACTCATTCACGAAATCAGGCAAAGGGCAGAGGAAATAATCGAAAGCTGCGACGAATCCATTAGGGAGTTCTACCAAAACAGTTTGGCCGCGGCATTTGTCGGACCGGAAACACGATGGATTTATTATATGGATATCACGGGTGGAATCCGGACTCAAACAAAACATTTCAGCTATTTGCGCAAGCTACTGCCGGCAGAACAAAGGGAAAAACTAGATCAATTAGAACAAATATACAAAACCAAACTGGAATTTGATGCACACTATACACTACAAAAGGCATTACGCTGGTGGCTTTACCTTCACATTCCCGTATCAATCGTTCTAATCGTTCTAGTAGGATTACATCTTTACTCAGTATTCTATTATTAGATGAAGTCACTGGATTAATTTAGCATAAAATAAAGAAGCCAGGATGCGAAGAAAAGGCACATTTGGGGATAGCAACCTCCCAATTTCAAAGAAATATATTTTCCCACCGTCCCGCAAAAACATGATATGGATTGGAGTTGTGGCGGCTGCTTTAATTTTATGTTACGCATTAATCAACATAAACTTTCAAGAAAGTAGCTTCATATCCAACGGGCCGTTATCGTCAAACCATGCAAATTTTGGAAACGATTGTGCCGCCTGTCACGATCAGTTTGCATCTGTTACTAATGAAAAGTGCAATGTGTGTCACGAAAAATTTGGGGATAAACTAGGTGTTTATTCTTACGATTCACATTATCTTTATCGTTCCGATGATTTTCGACGGCTTGTTTCTTCCGTAAGTGAAACGCCATGTTTCTCGTGCCATGCAGAACACTTAGGGCGTGATGCAAACATTACTAAACTGACTGATTCACAATGCCTCAAATGCCATCAGTTTGGTTCGTTCAATCAAAAGCATCCTGAATTTGAATTTGCCGCACAGAAGATTCCGGATAATTCGGGTCTAAAATTCACCCACATTGACCATGTGAACAGGGTAATGCAACGAGAAAACCTGGTCGACATTGAAAAGGCTTGTCTGCGTTGTCATAATACCAAATCCGACGGCAAGAGTTTTGAAGCGATTAGCTTTGACCGGCACTGTGATACGTGTCACCTTACCTCCAGTATAAATACTCCCTGGCTGCCAATCAGAACCGGATCAAACACGCCTGGTGTTGAAACTTTGCAGGGTATCAAAAAACTTAAAGGGCCAGGTACTCTGTGGGCATTTTATGTTAATCATAATGAATTCAGGAAACGGGGTAATAACATAAGAAAATCTCCCATCTACCACAAAGATCCGTGGATTATGGAGAATATGAAATTGATACGACGAAGAATATTTCCGAATATCGGCATTGCAGATCTGCTTACCGCTTCAGCAGATGTGCCTGCTCACGAAGTGAAGCTGTTGTATGAAGAAGCAATTGCAAAACTAAAAGAGTATTTACTTGAACTGCGGGCGCGTCCGGAGCGACAGGTGCAAAGTGACCTGGTAAGTATAGATCGTGCACTGAAGCAAATTGAAAAAAGACTTAGAGACCCTTACAGCACTCTCGATGACACCAAATTCCTTTTGAGTATCATGGAGCCGAATCCAAGATTAACGGAAAATGACTTCCAGAAATATGAGAGTTTAGTTGACAAGCTCACCCAACCTTGCCAGATGTGTCATGAAGTAGAAAATGCAACTGTTGTTCGCGTCCAGAAGGATCAAAGAGTCTTACGGCGGGCTGAATTCAATCATAGAGATCATATTTTGCAAAAAAGATGCTTAGAATGTCATACAGGAATTCCATTCACAGAGATACTCACAAGTAATAATAAACCAGACGCATCCATAGATCGAGCAGCAATTCAGAATATACCCACGATCGAGACCTGTCAGGAATGTCATCAACCGAAACTGACTTCCAATCGCTGTACTACATGTCACTATTTTCATCCAAACAAGAGTCAAAGATCTAATTTGTTGTTGTATTTCCAATAATCTGAATCTGTAAAAATGAAAGCTAAATTATTTTGCAAAACCGGTCAATTGGCTGGATCTGAATTCCAGGTAGGAAGCAGGGTTACTATTGGTTCTAAACCGGAGAATGATATTGTACTTTATCCGAACGTGATATCAGGAAACCATGCACAAATCTCTTTTGATGAGGACAGGAAATCCTATTACCTGGAGGACTTGAACAGCCGTAACGGCACAAAACTCGATGGAATGAGGGTAACACGCAAAGAAAAGCTAGGCAAGCTGCATGTCATTACGTTTGCAAAAGTGTTTGAATTCATATTTCAAGTTTTGGACGTTTCACCGAGACCTAAAGATGGCGATGCCGAAGTAGCCCAGGTAAAACCTGAGGCACAGATCCATCAGACCAAGTTTGATCCGGAACCAGTGCAATTACCGCAGATATTGGAAGAAGGTAAACCTCAGGAAACCAGGCAAGAGCTGGAAGTTGATACCGCTAAAACCAGGTTCGATGACGAGATTATAACTCCACCCGATATTGCCAAAGAGCAGGATGCTGGGGAAGAAAAGTCGGCGGTCGCAGAGGCAGACAAAACTAAAATGGGTGATGAATTCTTGCCGCTGCCGCGAATCTCCGAATCTGAAAATATTGATTCTGATGTTGTTCGAAATTCCAAAGCAAATGAGACGACTTTTGACGCTGATTTCATACAAATCCCAGAACTTAAAGCGGAAAAAACCCGGGAGGAATCGCCAGTTCATGAGACGCCACAACTCATCTTGGAATTTACAAATCTTGAGGATGAGTCCAAGACTTTTAAATTGAAAGAAGGTGAGTATGTAATTGGGCGGTCTGCTCAATGCGAGATACATATCGATGATCCGTCAATCTCCCGGAAACATGCGAGAGTCACAGTTTCTTCTAACAAAGTAAAGATTAAAGACCTGGAAAGCAAGAACCACACATTCCTCGATGATAAAGAGATGGAGGCAGAATTTGAGGTTGAGCCTGATGCTATCATCAAATTTGGTAAGGTGGAAGCAAAGCTTTTATCGAAATAATGATGTCCCCAATGGGATCGGTGGGATTGCTGTTTTATGAGAAATCATTGAAATAAGAAATCCTTTAAAGGAACTTACCACTCATGCCTAAAAACAAAGAAATCCTGGAAGACGGCACATTTATACTGAATGAGCCTGTCAAGCTGCCGGAAGTCCTGGATGTCCTCATCGTGGGTGGCGGGCCGGGCGGAACGGCCGCCGCCTTTCGCGCCAAAGAATTAGGGCTTTCCGCGCTGGTGATCGATATTGACGATTTGATGAAGCGGATCCGCGATTATGCCAAGGATAAGCTTCTGCTCCCAGGCTTCGGCGGTGCTGACAAAATGAGATTTCCCAAGGGAGATAAACTAATTCCTTTACTACACTTCTCTCCCATCGATAAGGATGAAATGTTTGGGAAGTGGAAGAATTACTATCGAGAAAATAATATTCCGGCAAAAGTTGGTGTCGAGCTAACCGGCCTGGAGCCCGGAAAAGATGGAATTTGGCAAACGAAGAACTGGAACCATAATACCAAGTCAGAGGAAATTATACTCGCGAAGCACATCGTACTCTCAGTTGGTTCCGGAATGCCGCGGCGGTTTGACATACCAGGCAACACCGAGGGGATCGCCTATCGACTCTCGGATCCTGATAATTATGTGAGCGCTCCTGTTTGTGTAATAGGCGGAGGCACATCGGCCGCCGAAGCAGTGATTGCCATATCCAATGCGAAAGCCGAGGCAAATGTTAAAACTGAAGTGTTTTGGTCCCATCGAGGCGACAAAATGCCCCTGGTTTCCAAAGCCCTGGCAGACGTTTTTTTTGATGCATTTGTGGGAAATGGCAACATCTGCAACCTTCCGCACAGCGAACCCAATGCGATTGTTACGTCGGAGGATCGCAAGGAATATCTCTCCGTTCGAATTGACCGCAAGGTTATTCCCGGACGTCCCAATGAGAGCGCCCACCTGGAATTTCCAAAAGAGAACTGTATTACCTGCATCGGCCAGGAAATCCCAGAGCGGTTCCTTAATTCAATAGGAATTTATATGGCAACGGGAACAGATAACAAGAAGCGTATGATTGTAACCCCTTTGCTGGAAACCCAGCAGCCAAACGTCTATTTGATCGGGGACATTTTGAGCAAGGCTCATTTTGAAACCGATGATTTCGACTCCGACCCTGCATCCTTTCGAAAAATCAAGCATTTGGGCAACATCAAATCCGCGGTGACTGACGGGGTTAAGGTGGTTGAAGTGATTGCGCAGAAACTGGCAGGAAAAGACGAAATTCATGTTGAGTTGGAATTCGTTGAGGAAGAGAAAAAGGTAGAAGAGGCTAAGGAGGCTATCTCGAAACCCGTGGCTGTCGTGGATAGCGAAGGCCCACCGAAGGAAAGCGTCGAACCTGCCCGTATAGAGGAAGAACATCCGGCATACCTTATCCGGGTTCTTCAAGACGATGTCGATGAGGATCACTATCCCTTGCTCAAGAATCAAGTCGCTACCATCGGCAGGAAAGAATGTGATATTAACTTTCCCGACGACACGATGTTATCGGACAAGCATGCATCTGTTTCGCACGGACCCGATGGTTATTTTCTCCGCGATGATGGCAGTGCAAACGGAGTTTTCCTGCGAGCGCCGGAAGGCAGATACATTAAAGCGGAACCGGGGAATCTTTTGCGTGTCGGCAGACAGTTCTTGCTCATTCGAAAAGAGAATGGCGGTTATGGCTTTGTTCATTATGATCAAACAGGGAAAGAGATAGGTCGTTATACCTTACCGGAAAAAACTATTGTCGTCGGAAGGCAGTCACCGGGTATCACGCTGCAAAAAAATGACATGACCCTTTCACGCAGCCATCTCGCCATGTCCGTGAAAGAAGAAGGATTATTCATAAAAGACCTAAGGAGTATGAACGGCAGCTATCTGAAGGTCAAAAATGCTGTAAAGTTGGAGGATGGCGATCAATTTCGAGTGGGCCGGCAGACTCTTAGGTTGAGCCTGGAAGAAGAAAAGGTCCGTCCTGATGTTCATTTCAGCATAATATCCAAAGCTTCAATAGTAACCGAGAAACCCACGGAACAACCAGAAGCTGGATTGGCGGAGAGACCGGCTGAACCGAAAATCTCTTCCGAACCAACTCCAAAGAGAGACATGGCTGTGACTTTTAAGAATGAGGGCAAGAGTTTTCCGATAGCACCGGGCCAATCCATATGTGAGATCGCCGAGAAAAATGATGTTGACATCGAAGCGGATTGTCATGCAGGAGGTTGTGGTAGAGATCCGATCCGAATCATTTCAGGAAAAGAAAATCTGAATGAGATGGATGACGAGGAAAGAGATACTCTGGAAGACATTTGTGACCTTGATCCGAATCAATACCGCCTTGCCTGTGTGTCAAGACCGAAAGGGGCCGTGGAGGTGGAGATTCTAAAGCAGAAATAAAATGTTAAGGATAGGCAAAAAATTATCTATAACAGTCGGGTATAATTCCGATATTGGGTTGGTCCGAAGCGAGAACCAGGATAGTTATGGTAAATTCCCTCCAGATAACGACGATCTCTCAGTACCAAACGGGCAGCTATTCATCATTGCGGACGGCATGGGAGGGCACAGCGGTGGGCAAGAAGCTAGTAGATTGGCAGTCGACGCTGTTCAACGCGCCTATTTTTCAAATTCGACCAACGATGCTGCGAAAGGTATTAGAAAAGCATTCGAGGCGGCAAACCACCAGATTTACAGCTATTCTATAAATAAACCTGAATACCAGGGAATGGGAACTACTTGTACAGTGCTTGCTTGTCTTCCAAATACTTTTTTTCAGAATTATTATCCAACCACATTTAAAACTATGTCCACAATCTGAAAAATTATCTATCTATCCAAATATTCAAATAAAGTCAAGAAAATCATTGACTTTGGACCTTTCAACTTTTAATTTGTTGTATTGCATAACCGGAAATTATCTCCAGACTAAAACCAAACACTATCTTGAGATAACCATATCATGATTGGTAAAACGATTTCGCATTACAAAATAATCAGGCAGCTTGGCCGAGGCGGGATGGGGGAGGTATATCTCGCAGAGGATTTAGAGCTAGGCCGCAAGGCCGCCGTCAAAATATTTTCCGCCGATTACTCGGATAATCCTGATTTCAGGGCCCAATTCAGGCGAGAGGCGGCAACCGCTGGTATTTTCTTAAGTACCGGCCCGTCAAAATGTTTGCGGCCTATTTAAAATACGCTGAAACATACCGAGATGACGTCGACGTGATCGGCAGCGGTGCGGATCAAATTAATGCCAATTTAGATAGAAGGGTGAGTGCGCAGCTTGAGATAAAGCTCTAAATACGAAATTGATTCATTCTAAAATTCTTTTAGAAATCACTTGACATTTTTAAATAATTTTAACATTTTAATATTAATGGTAAGTAAAGTAGGAATCTGATCTGTGTAGGGATAAAGGCCTAACTTGTTCTGCACTCTCAAATTTGACCTAGATCTTTTCGTCTACAATCTGGCTGAATATGGGCCCCGTTTTAAAATATTTTATTTAATCTCTCCAAAAAGTTAAAGGTTCTTCTTTGTAGAATAATTTTAATTGTGAATTATTTTAAGGGTCAATTAAAATGCTTGTAAGAAAGGTTACTTTACAAATCTGTTTGATAGTCCTTATCAATGCACCATTTTTATCTGCTCAATCCGTTAATCCCGCCGATAACTATAACTCGCTCTCTTTTTTTGTTGGGCCAAGTTTTAACAAAGTTGGCAATACCTTATCTTTCGAGACGGTTTACCACTCTAACTTCAAGTTAAACGTCTTTAAGCTTCTAAATGAATTCCAAATATCATATGATGTAAGCTTTATAACCTGGGGCAAATCCGTAGACAATATTGATTTCAGAGATTATGCTGTCTATTTTGTTCCACAATATACCGCCTTCAATGGGAACAAAATTCAATTGAAGATTGGGGGTGGGCTAATTGTACATCTGCTTAACACAAAGCTAAATAATTCAACAAATAACACCTCAAAAAATAGTGATCTAAAATTAGGGTTTGCATTTTCTGGGTACGCTAGATATAACGTGCATAAATATTTTGACCTTGCTTTTAAAACGCGATTCCAAATTGTTAAAAAACTAAATGCATTTGAACTGCTATTCGGTATAACCAGCAAAATACCTACAAATTTAACTAATTTGTTAACAATATAAAAGTTAAAAAATGAGCCTCTTGAAGAACAAAAGTATTTTTAGCTTATTCCTAATTATAGTTGTTACAAATTCTCTTGAAGGACAATCATTCAGTGGCGTTAGACCGATCGGAATGGGGAATGCCTTTGTAGCCGTCGCCGATGATGAAAACACCTTATATTTTAATCCAGCGGGGCTTAGTAGGTTAAATCGTGCTTATACAACTGTACTCATTAATGCTCAGGGAATTTTTGATAAAAATTCTCTTGATATTTACAAATTCTTGCTTAAAGAGCGTGACAATATTGAAAATGCATTGTCAGGTTTAGAAATCGAAGATGGTGACTTTTACGAAAAGTTAAAGGAACTCTCCGAAATACCGGGTGAAGGTGTTTTACGATACCGTTTGTTCGAAAGTGTAAGAAAGAACAGTGGATTCGGCCTTCATCCAGAACTCTTTACTCACTATACTTTAGATACGTTAGTTATTTCGGGAAAAACCAACCCAGATTTAAACATTCCGGTTTCTACAAGTATACGGTCGACTTTTACATTGGGATATTCAAAAAACCTTCCCTATGACAACGAAAATGCCACATTTGCTTATGGA
>JADFJB010000058.1 GCA_022566355.1 candidate division KSB1 bacterium | reverse complement strand
ACCTTCAGGCAATTTCAGACCTTCTAAAACTGTTCGAACTTTATAACTCGATGAATATTTCTTCCTTAGCATGGATTGATGCTCCTTTCTTTTGTCTTAATGTATTCATACATGCACTTAACTAAAATATTTAATTTGTCTGTTTTCTACGGAAACAGTACGTCCAACAGATCATTGTTCCTAAAGATTCATATAAATGTACTGTGCCTTTTCTTAGAAAAGACCAAATCGAAGCTAAATGCAAAATTCTTTTAGAGAGAATTGGATACAAAGAAGGACCATTATTACTTGAATCAATCTATCAAAAGGAGGTTGATACCTAATCATTAGAGGATCGTGTTATGGAAGATGATACGAACGATCATTTAGGTACAATCAGCTTCTTACCAACAATAATTAAAATTTTTAAAGATCAGAAATCACAAACTAGGCAAAAATTCACTTTAGCTCATGAATTAGGTCACTTTTATCTTGGACATGCTGAATTCATGAGTGGGGAATATTGTGAAGAATCCGACTATACCCCATTAGATGCCATCTCCGGAGGGATTAAGGAAATTGCGAGGATGGAATGGCAGGCTAACTATTTTGCTTCCTGCTTAATTCTTCCTCGAGAACCCCTTCTCGATTTATTTGCACGATTACTAGTAGAACATGATTTGAAAGATCATGGATTCGGGTATTTATTCGTAGATGATCAACCGGTTAATACTTCCACCTACATGAGTATTACTAGTGTGCTGAAGAAAGTCTTCGATGTTTCGCATTCAGCCGTGACACTTAGGCTTCAGATGTTAGGATTACTAAATGACCAGAGAGGAAGAAAACCTAACAAGCGCAAGTCCGTTAAGCTCTTAATCTAACACCGCGAGAATTCCAACAGATTGCTTCTTTCTACTCCTCATCCACCAACTTAACTGCCCACAAACCGCTGTCAAAATCGGAGAAGTAAATCAGGCCTTTGTAGGGCTGTGGTCCCCAGACCATGGGCGAGTTGGGGATGAGACCCTTGGGGTGGTATGGCAAATACCAGGCAATCTCCCGGCCCTGTTTGTATAAGTCACCCATGAGTTCTCCTGAAATATCCACTACCCGCAAACCGCCATTATAGAAGGCTGCGTATAAAATATCATCTTCGACCCATAGGTTATGGGAGCCGGCCTCGGGGACTTCATAGCGCGCTGTTTCTTTGGGACTGGCAGGATTGGTAAAATCGATAAAATGGATCCAACCTGCTGCGATTGTGGGTTTAAACTGGCTGGCGCCGTCGCCGTAAGGAAAAGCTTCATCTCCGGCCAGGACATAGAACTTGCCGGTGGATTTACTATGGAACGGAAATGCCGCATGGTTCCGACCGCTGGGATCTTCGTAACTGCCAAAATTCTTTGGATTTTGCGGTGATCCGCCGGCATAAAACGGACTCTTGACCTCAGGCATTGGGGTTTCCACGTACTTTTGGAATTGGCCGCCGGTTCCACTGCCCACATCGATTAACTGAATGCCATCCCCCCAGTTTGAAGAATAGGCAATTCCGTCTTCGATCCAGACATCATGGATACTATGTCCCGGCGTGTTTAACTCAAAACGGCCAACTCTATGAGGATTTGTTGGGTCTTCAATATTGATGACATCGAAACGGCGGCCATTATTGACTGCATAAACATGTTCTTTATAGATGAACACATTGTGGACGCCGCCGGTCAGTTCATCATCGTAGCGGGAAAGAATTTTAACATCGTGAGGATTGGTAACATCCAGAATCAGGATACCGTTGCGGCGATTGGATGCGCCCTCACGGCTGATCACGGCAATTCTTCCGTCTTCAGAAACCTTTACATCATTGACGGTACGAGCATCCACAGTAATGGTATCGATAATCGTCATATTCGCAGGATCGGTAACATCCCAGAAATAGGCTTCACCGTTAGCGCCCCAGGTACCGGTAATTGCGTAATCCCTGCCGTCAACTCCCTCCCAAACCCATAAATCAGAGGTATAAACATCCTCCACCGCACCATGACCCACCAATTCCAATTTCTTCCGAACATTCCTTTTGGTGATGCGAACCGTGAGTTGATCGATAAAGGGTCCGGACTGGGCGGCGATGGTATACAATCCAGGTGTTTCTGCTACGAAGCGGCCATCCTGTTCGATTTGTCCGGTTGCAGAGGGACCCAGATTGTCCTCCGGATTTGCGTTGACATAATATCGGATCGGCGCATCGGAAACGTCTTTTCCTTTTTTATCAAAAGCCATCGCGCTGAAATGAAATACGTCCCCGGTGCGGCCTTCTTCCATATCCGAATTCAGCTCCACTCTTGTAACCGGATTTTTGACAATTTGTATTTCTAATGATTCTACAATATTGCCGGTCTGAGCCGTCAATGTTATCTTTCCGGATTTGTGAGCCGTTAAATTTCCATAACCATCCAATGAAGCTATTTTCGGATGACTACTGGTTAAACTAACCTGAACATTCTTCCTATCAAAACCTGCCGCATCGATGACTTTGGTTTTAAAGGAGGTTGTGGTTCTTGCATAAATCTTTTCTTTTGGATTCTGAAATTCAACTTTTGCAAGCGGTGGGAAGTTTACTTTAACCGGAATTTCTGACCTGACTCTATTGCCCGGACTAATCGATCTAGCCGCAATCCGAAAAAAGCCAGGTTTATGAGCGATAATATTTGCTATAAGTGTTCCGGTGGAATCACTTCTGCGTGGGGTTACGGTTACCGATCTTCGTGCATTTTTTCCCCTGGAAAACACAAAAAATGGGTTGGTTTGTAATTCCCCGGCTTCATTAATCAAATCAATCTTTAATCGTACCGTGTCGCCAATATCAAGCTGAAGTGAGTCTTGATCGAATTTAAAGAATAACGAATCAGATTCTTCTGCTTCCTGGGCAAATAGTGTTTGTGAAAATAGGATTGAAATTGCGAAGCAAACGATAATAATGGATGGAATTGACCTTTTCATTTAAGCCTCCGGGATGGTTGTTCATAGAATTTTTTCAAAATGACTACTATGTTGAACGCCTTCGAAATGAGTTTTTGAAGGAATGTGACACGCCTAAGTGGAATCCCGAATAAGTCGAGATAGTGTTGAAATGTTTTCCAATTATTTGTGTCTTTCAAACATTTATTATCATAATCTGAACTAAACTTATGTAGAATCCTGTAAGGATGAAATGTTTATAGCCAAACGTCAACCAGAGAATGTAAAACTCCGTAGGAGCGACAAGTGTTTGCCATTTTAGAATCTTCATACCAGAAACTATATACAACTCCTACGGAGTTTTGTATTATTATTTAGCTCCCATTCTATAAACATTGCACTCATAGGAGTTGAAGAGAACCGTATGTTTTATGATTCCAATCATATAGAACCCTTAAACATTTCGGATTAATATTTGTATTCTCCGCATGTAAACCCTTTTTTTCAGTTTCGTGGGGAAAATCCTGTAAGGATGAAATGTTTATAGCCAAACGCAACAAGAGAATGTAACACTCCGAAGGAGTGACATATGCTATAGCATCAAGAAACCAGTATCCAGTATCTGTATGATTTATCAAAAGAAGTAACTATCAGTAACTCCTTTCATTTATTAAACTTTTAGCAGCAAAAATTATTCAGATGATTCCATTTTCCAAAAGATGATACCACCCGCTTGCTTGCCAATTTCTGCCGTGCCAACATGCTTTAGTGTTTTTAAATCAAAGATATCGACAACACCGGCTTCGGCGCCTATCCCTTCAGCAGACACAAACGCATAACGGCTATCCGGGGAAATTGTAACCCCATGGGTAACCTTGCGGCTGTTTGGAAGCTTGGCCAACTCTTTGCCGCTTTCCAAATCCCAAATTCCAGTTGCGCCAACAGATTTGTAGCTGACCACAAGTAATTTGCCATCCTGGGTTACTTCCAGGTTGTAGGGTCCTTTATCGGTTTGAAATCGGCGGGTTACTTTCCATTCGTTTAAATCCACTTCTGCGATTTCCGCCGAGCCATTGTTGGCAACGTAAACAAATGGTTTGCTGGGATGAGGATAAACCCAGGTCGGTTTGGATATCGGTTTGTGTTTAATTCCTGATTTCATATCGTGCTGCATTCCGGCATGCGATTGCATCTCTCCCATTCCGTCTTTGTTCAGGTTGAGGGTTCGACTGATTTCGAAGGATACCACATCGATTTCGAAGAGTTTGTCGTCCATCATTGCAACTGAATAATGATACAATCCATCCGGTGAAATTCGTGAACCATGGGGCATTACACCGGTCGTTACCCGGTCGATTTCTTCGAGAGTTTCCGGAT
This sequence comes from candidate division KSB1 bacterium, assembly GCA_022566355.1. Classification (NCBI taxonomy): domain Bacteria; kingdom Pseudomonadati; species Candidatus Zhuqueibacterota bacterium. Next base: position 22,764 of record JADFJB010000058.1, on the reverse strand, counting down.
CGACGATGGATACCGAGCTGGGAACATGGTCGCCATGAAGATTAAAATTTACAACATATAGTAAGCCGGTTGCCGGTGAGATCTGCATAGTTGCAGGGAACAAGTCCAATTCAACCCGGCCAAGCATTTCATCAGTACCCGTGGCGAATTTATAAACATGTCCGTAGGGAAAACCATGGGCCATGGAAAGATACCAATACTTTCCATCCGGACTAACGGTAATACCGTGTGGACCTTCGATCTCCACTGGCCAAACACCAACCGGAATGTTTTTTACAACTGTAGTTGTTTTTCCATCAAAACTGATCAAAGAAACTTCGTCTTCGGATTCAGCAGTTACATAAACATAATATACAATTGATGATTCGGGTACGATCGACACAGAGGAAGAGGCACATGATATTAAACTCCCTAAAATAACCAGGCAAAAAACGATCAAAAAAATTCTTCGAAACATTAATTAGTTCCTCCTTCATTATTTGGAATAAGACGTACGGCCCATAGACCACTATTCATATCAGCTAAAAAAATAGTTCCTTTGTGTGGCTGTGGCCCCCAAACCATGGGTGCATTTGGAATAAATCCATCAGCATGTGTTGGTAAAAACGATGCAATTTCTCGTCCTTGTCGATACAGATCCCCCATTAACTCACCGGATAAATCTACAACCCGGAACCCACCCTGGTAGAATGCCGCATATAAAATATCATCTTCTACCCAATAATTGTGAGAGCCGCCATTTGGGACCTGGTACCTGGCGGCTTCATGTGAATTTTTAGGATCGGTAAAATCAACAAAATGGATCCAACCAGTCATGGTTCCTGGAATTCGGTCACGCAAACCTTTAGCATAAATGTTCTCGCTGGGTCTGGCTTCATCACCGGCGAGCACGTAAAATTTATTTGTTGACTTACTATAAAAGGGGAATGCCGCATGATTCCAACCACTCGGGTATTCATAGTTGGCAAATTGCACCGGATTTGAAGGGGAGCCGTTTGCAAAAAATGGGCTATTTAACTCCGGCATCGGGACTTCTTCGTACTTTTTAAACGGCCCGCCAGTGGCAGCAGTACCGATGTCTACTAGTTGTAGTCCATCTTGCCAGTTGGATGAATAAGCGATTCCATCCTGGATCCAGACATCGTGTACGCTGTGTCCGGGTGTATCCAGTTCAAAGCGTCCAACTCTGTGTGGGTTCGTTGGGTCCTCAATATTTATTATATCATAACGACGACCATTATTGACAGCGTACACATGATTCGCATAGATAAATAAATTGTGAACACCACCGGTGAGTTCATCATCGTAGGTCGACAGAATTTTTACATCATATGGATTTGAGATATCAAGGATCACAATGCCATTGCGCCGGTTGGATGCCCCTTCCCGGCTGATCACGGCAATTCGGCCATCTTCGGATACTTTCACATCATTTACGGTGCGGGCATCCACAGTTATCGTGTCTATAATGGTCATTTTCGAGGGATCGGTCACATCCCAGAAATAGGCTTCGCCATTCGCATTCCAGGTGCCGGTAATTGCATAATCACGTCCGTCAACTCCTTCCCAAACCCATAAGTCAGATGTTCTAACCTTTAATACCGCCCCATGACCAACAATTTCAATCTTTTGCCTGACATTTCGTGGAACGATGCGGACGGTAGTCTTTTGCATATGAGAACCGGAATTTGCCATAATTGTATACAATCCCGGTGTTTCCGCCACGAAACGGCCATCGTCTTCTATCTGGCCTGAAGCTGCTGGAGCCAGGTTATCCATAGGTTTGGCAACAAAGGCATAATGTATCAGGGCGTCTGTAACTGTTTCTCCACGTTTATTTTTAGCTACAGCTTTAAAGTGGATGACATCGCCGGTTCGGGCTTCCAACAAATCACTGCTTAACTCAAGGCTTTTTACCGGGTCGGATTTTACCTGAATGTCTAACCTGGACTCCAAACCTTCACATTTGGCAATCAAAGAAACAGTTCCGGATTTATGGGCTGTGAGATTTCCAAAGGGATCAAGTGATGCAATTTCAGGCTTAGAGCTGGTTAATTGAACGTCCACCTCCTTGCGTTCCAGGTTGGCGGTATCAAATACTTTTGTACGGTAAGCAAAAGTTGTGCCGGTGTAAAGTTTCTCTTGCGGATTGATAAAGGTAATTCTATCAAGCGGTGGAAACGCAACTGTCACTGGAATGCCAGCTTGCATTCTTTCATCTCTGGGTGCAACTGTTCTGGCCGTTAAAGTAAAGGAACCGGGCAAATAAGCTTTTACTTTAGCCGTAACACTACCGGTCGGATCACTTCTTCGCGGGGTAATCTTTAAAGCTCTTCTGGCTTGCCTATCCGAACCTCGGGAATAAAGGAAAAAAGACATAGGCTGAACATTATTTTCATCATCCAGATATTGGATTGTCACATCTACTTCATCACCGACGTTGAGAAATAATGAATCCGGGCTAAATTTAAAATGAAATGTACTGTCGGCTTCTTGCGGATCTTGCGCCCATGAGGATGAGACCAATAATAAGAATGTGATGCCAACTGTGCAGTAAGATACCAATCTTTTTCTGGCACAATCCATAGCTTCCTCCGTTTTTTAAGTTTATAGACTTTGCAGTACAGTTACTGCCTTGTCATTTCGATTCGTCCTGAATATTTCACTTCACTTTTCCCAAGAACGTTGATTAGAAATGACAGTTTATTATTATTTTTCAAAGGCTTCCAGACTCTTAATTCAAAAATTTATATTAATGCCATTGCTAAAATATTAAAAAATTGCATGCCTAATTGGTATCAGTTAGTTCCACTATTACTTCTTGGAACCAGGCGGACACACCACAAACCGCTGTGCAAATCAGAAAAGAAGATATTTCCTTTATAAGGTTGAGGACCCCAAACCATAGGTGCGTTTGGAATCAATCCTTCTGAATGCATGGGCAGATACCAGGCTATTTCCCGGCCCTGGCGATAAAGGTCACCCATCAATTCACCGGAAATATCCACAACCCGTAAACCACCGTTGTAGAAAGCGGCATAAAGGATATCGTCTTCGATCCATAAGTTATGTGAACCAGCTTCAGGTACCTCATAGCGGGCAACTTCATCCGGGTTGCCTGGATCAGTAAAATCTACAAAGTGGATCCACCCGGCTGCTTTTGTCGGCTTCTTTTGCCTGATGTTTAATCCATAAGGGAACGATTCGTCTCCCGCCAGAACATAGAATTTATTGGTAGATTTGCTATGAAATGGAAAAGCTGCATGATTCCGACCAGAGGGATAGGCATAGCTGGCAAATTGAACCGGATTTTCCGGGGAACCACCTGCATAAAATGGGCTCTTAATCTCAGGCATTGGGGTCTCGACATATTTTTGGAATGTGCCGCCGGTTCCGCTGCCAACGTCTACCAATTGCAAACCATCCCCCCAGTTTGATGAATAGGCGATACCATCTTCGATCCAGACATCATGAATGGAGTGCCCAGGTGTGTTTAACTCAAAACGACTCACGCGTCGAGGATTCTTAGGATCTTTGATGCTGATTACATCGTACCTGCGTCCGTTATTGACTGCATATATATGTTCTTTGTAGACGAAAATATTATGGACGCCGCCGGTTAATTCATCACTATATTCTGAAAGAATTTTAACATCATGAGGATTGGAAACATCAAGAATAACCAATCCATTTTTGCGGTCAGATGCACCTTCCCGGCTGATTACACAAATCCTGCCATCTTCCGAAACTTTCACGTCGTTAACGGTTCGGGCATCTACGGTAATTGTGTCTATAATCGTCATATTAGATGGATCGGTCACATCCCAAAAATAGGCTTCACCATTGGATCCCCAGGTACCGGTCACGGCATAGTCTTTTCCGTCAACTCCTTCCCAGACCCAAAGGTCAGAAGTAAAAACCTCAGTCACAGGGCCGTGTCCTACTACTTCTATTTTTTGTTTTATATTACGTGGAGAAATGCTGACAGTTAATTGGCTGACATGGTTGCCGGATTTAGCTAGGATCGTATACAACCCGGGCGTTTCTGCCACAAAACGGCCATCTTGTGCAACCTGGCCCGTGGCTGCAGGTGCAAGATTATCCAGTGGTTTAGCAATCACGGAATAATGCACCGGGGCATCTTCGACGGTGTTGCCGTTTTTATCTGAAGCGATGGCTTCAAAGTGAAAGACGTCACCTGTTCGCGCTTCATTTTTATCACTTTTCAATTCCAGGTGGGTCACTGGATTCGGAATAACCTGAATATTCAATTTTTCTTCAATATTTTCAATTTTAGCAATTAATGAAACTTTGCCTTTCTTATGGGCTGTCAGGTTCAAAAATCCATCGAACGAAGCGACTTCCGGATTACTGCTGGTTATGGTAACGTCAACTTTTTCACGCTCGAGTTTTGCTTCATCAAAAACTTTAGTCTTATAGGCGACAGTAGTGTTGGCATATAATTTCGTTCTTGGATTAACAAATGTGATCTTTTCAAGAGGAGGGTAGGGTATTTCAATATTCATACGGCCCTGAACTCGTTCGTCTCGGGGAGCAACAGTTCTTGCAACTAGGGCAAAGCTGCCGGGTTTATGTGCAATCACTTTCGCAGTAAGTCGACCGCTTTCATCACTGCTTCTGGGTGTAACCTGAACGGATCTTCGACCCCGGGAAAAAACCAGAAATGGAATTTCCTGAACTTCGCCTTGTTCGTTAACTAATGTTATCTCTACTTCTGTTGTATCACCAACGTTGAGTGTTAAAGAATCAGGAATAAATTTAAATTTCATGTCTTCCTGTGACCACAGGGAAATGGGAAGAATGAATAGCACAATTGCCAGAACTGCGATAAAGCTTCGAAATTTCATACTACCTCCACATTTTACAATAATAAAATGAATAATACAGTAATAAAATATATAGGTATAAAAATGGGTGACAGAAACCTAAAAGTCAAGCAGAAATTTGGATTGCAAAAAATAAAGTATAGTGAAGGCAGATTCTGGATGCTGGATGCTGGAGGCTGGATTCTGGATTCTGGATTCTGGATTCTGGATGCATGATGCCGGATACCGGATATCAAGATTCCGGACTGAAGGGAATAAATCAGGTAGAGTATCCTTTTAATCATGGTTCAGACTAAAGTGTGGTGGGTATTAGGTATAAGTGTAATGTGTGTTAAGAAATAAAGAAGGCACGTTCACGGGCGTTGAAACAATGCAGCGATAACGTTGACGGTATTGTGAAAACTAGATTGGAGTTCCAATTTCCTGGTATTCTTTGTACTCAAGTGTGGCTTGTTTGCTGAGATCGGTGCGCGGGTAAACTTTACAGAATTTTCCAATCTTTACATTATCCGGAATGAAGGAATGTTTTCCAATTAAGCAGAGGTTATCCGGGTTTGCAGCTATATCCCCAAGAATACAGCTATTGCCAATTTCTACATCTTTATCAATGATACAATAATCTAATTGTGAACCATTCTTAATGTGAGTATCATGTAAAATAATGGAATTACGAATCACTGTGTCTGCACCGACAAAGACCCCGGGGGATATAATTGAATTTTCAACCGTACCCATAATTTTACAACCCTGGGCAAGCATCGAATTGCTGATTTCAGCCACTGAGGAAATAAAAGCCGGCGGACGATCCCCAACCCGTCCCTCTTCGTCAAAGTTCGTTGCGACGTCCCATTCTTTCAAATTCAACCCGGAGCTATCATGTAGAATATCCATATTGGTTTCCCAATAGGCTTTTACGGTTCCCACATCGCGCCAATACCCCTTAAATACGAAGCCAAAAGCGTTGTATCTTTCCACGAAGACCGGGATCAAATCATGGCCAAAATCATCGCCGGAAAGCTTTTGTAACTGTTCAATTAAAAAATTTGTCGAAAAAACATAAACGCCCATAGAAGCCAAATTACCCGGGGGATCTTTCGGTTTTTCAAACCACTGATCGATCTTTCCATTCGAATCCAGGGTTCCGATACCATACTGATGTGCTTCACCCAATGGTACATCGATCATGGCAACCGTCACATCTGCGTCCTTATCTTTATGATAATTTATGATCTCGCCATAATCCATTTTGTAAATATGATCGCCGGAAAGCAACAGGACATATTTTGATCCGAAATGTTGAATATGATCTAAATTTTGCCGTAAAGCGTCCGCCGTACCGCGGTACCAGTCCGAATCCTTTTTGCCGGTGCTGGGCGATAAAATGCTGATGCTCCGTGTTCTTCCGTTAAAATCCCAGGGAACACCGATACCAATATGTTCAACCAAAGAAAGGGGGCGATATTGAGGTAGAACGGCCACGTCATTAACACCTGAATTCATGACATTACTGAGTGTAAAATCGATAATCCGGTAAATTCCGCCAAACGGCACAGCCGGCTTGGCCCGCAGTTTGGATAATATACTCAATCGCTTACCGACCCCTCCCGCCAGGATCATTGCTAATGTTTGACTCATTCTATGGGTTCAATCCCTTTTCTCACCTTCTGATATGGCCTTTAATTCTTTCGGATTTGCTTCCAGGTTCGATTGGTTGCCAAATTCCAATCCTGATGAAATCGTTACATCTACATCGATAATCGAGTTGTTTAAAAATACATTATCGCCAATCTTACTGTCGAACATGATAATTGAGTTGTAAATTTCAGAGCCTTTACCCACAACCACTCCAGGTGAAAGAATACTATTCTCAACCTTTCCATGAATGATACATCCTTTACAAACCAAACTGTTTTTTACTCCTGAACCTTGTTTAAAAATTGCGGGTACCCGGCTATCAATTCCGCGGTGTTTTAAATTTGTGCGCACTTGCCAGAACTCGAGGTCGATGAAGCGGTTATACAAAACATCCATATTCGAGTGCCAATATTCCGAAAGTGTACGTGTATACGCCCAATAGCCTTTAAATTTGTAGCCATATATTTTATCAGATCTACCGGGATTGTTCACAAGTTTTGGGATAATATTCCGGCCAAATTCTATTGTTTCGGGAGATCGATCAACCGGGATAAACTCTTCCAGGCATTTGTAAAGAAATTTTGTGTTAAAAACGAAAACCGTCATGGAAGCCCAATTAAAAGACTTTTCTGCGGGCTTTTCATAATATTCCAGTACTTTGCCGCCAGTAATGCCATCTTCATTATCGATATCTGCAACACCAAAACGATAAGACTGACTGGGTTCATTGCGAATAAACCCGATGGTTAAATCCGCATTCTTTTTGACATGATAATCAATAATATCCTGGTAATTCATTTTGTAAATATGATCCCCGGATAAAATCAGCACCATCTCAGGATCAGCCATCTGAATAAAATTAAGGTTTTGGTTCACGGCGTCTACTGTGCCATCATACCAATCATTTTCTTTTTCACCAAGAAATGGCGGTAATAGAGTTAAGGATCTTTTTTTGCCCGACAAATCCCAGGAGCTGCCGTCCAGGATATGGTTGATCAGCGGCGATGAGCGGTATTGTGATAACAAACCGACGACCGAAACCCTGGAATGCATGAGATTACTAAGAGAAAAATCAATGATGCGATATACCCCGCCAAACGGAACGGCTGATTTGGGGCGATACTTGGTAAAGGGATGAAGCTCGTCTACCCGTCCGCCCGCCAATATTAACGCGACGACTCTATGCATGGATTAATTGGATTTAAGTGAATAAAAATTAAACCGAAATTGAAAATTTAATCTATTGGCAAAACACCATATACGCAAGACAAAACCGGGAGTTCCTTTGGAGATTTTATTGGGGGCTTGAAAACAACGAAGCAAAAAGCATTAACTTTTTGAGTGAAACAAATGAATTTGATTGTGTGCTTTATGGCTGATTTTTAGTGAGAGGGTTAAAGTATTGGGTTGCCATCTCAGGATGCATGGTGTAAAACTCACTGTGGTTCCTGCGGATGTTTGGGATGTACACATTCATAACAATGCCAATTCGGACACATTAATTTTGCCAAATAAATAAAACCTTGCTGGTGGCAGGCAGACAGTGCAGAAGTGATTTCTTTGGATTTGTTTTTGAATACCTGTTTGTCCATTTTGCGGGTGAGTTCATTGCTTTGGTTTTTTGGCGCTATGAGGTAGGTTTGTTTGACTAGCGAAGAGAGTTCATAAAGCTTCGCCTGGTTAGATCCTGACTTTATTTTAATGAGGATATTAATGCTTTAAATATTTTGCTGTTAATTCTTCCATGGTTGAATAATTCTTTCAGCTTCTTCTCAGCATCTTCTGTACCAATCACACCTTCACGTTTGGCCTTGATGATTTGTCCGGCTATGCCCGATATTTTCAGACCTGCATTCTGTGCAATTTGTCTTCCAATAGTTTCTTCGATTAGGAGAGGAAATTTTAATTGATAGGCTAGGGTTATTGCCTCCATCTCTCCTTGATCTAAACGGAGAATATCTGGTAAGTCAGCAATTCTATTACATTTTGTAACTTTTATAAAACCTTTAATCCCAAATGCTTCCAAATACGCTCGCCTGATTGAAATTGGTTTTGACACAGCTCTTCAAGAACAGAAGGTGGTACTAAAATCTCATCATATTAACGGCGGATGAAATCGAATCCTTCAATAAGTTTCTCAAGAGAAGTAATCGGCCCTGTATCACTTACAATTATTCGTTTCATTCTTACTATGCATTCAATTCTATTTCAATATTATCTTCGGAATCATTTAGAATTGAATACCCAAATCGAGGAAGTAACTCTTCAAATTCTCTCCGGCCAATAGATAGGATTTGCCCGGCTTCCTTCGCGGAAATTTTGCCAATGTTATAAAGTGAAACAACCAGCAATTCCCTAAGATACTGATCACCTATTCCTTTTAAGGGCTTAATGTCTGGCAACTCAATTGATAAAGTCATTTCGCAAAAACTCCCTATTTTCTTTCATCAACAAGATATATGGAAAAGGTAATCTAATCAATCATTTTGTTATCATTCATTATGGCTGGGGGGCGAATCTATTTCATGTTTGGGATGTATACATTCATAACAATGCCAATTCGGACACATTAATTTTGCCAAATAAATAAATCCTTGCTGGTGGCAGGCAGACAGTGCAGGGGTGATTTCTTTGGATTTGTTTTTGAATACCTGTTTGTCCATTTTGCGGGTAAGTTCATTGCTTTGGTTTTTTGGCGCTATGAGATAGGTTTGCTTGACGAGTGATAAGAGTTCATAATCTTCGGTTTCTTCCGCATAACCGGAGACAACCGGCAAGACCACATTAATCACAATTTCCCGTGCCTTGCTGGTACCGATCAATGTCAATGGTTTCTTAGAAGAAAACTCAGCTTCTTCAAAGCGAACATGATCCTGCCAAAATCCATAACCCGGTACAATAAATTGCCGCTGCAACTGGTTGAATATTTTTTGCGGCTTATTTTTTAAATCACGAAATATGGACAGAACCGGTTCCATAAATCCAGTTGACCGTTTAAGCAAAAGTAATCGGCAAAGACCCGCAAGGCGAACCGTCGGAAAATTGCTCGGTCGAAGCCGTAAAAATCGCCATTCGCTTTTATCCAGATTGGTCATGGAATATTGCTTTTTAAATTCAACCCAATGAGAACATAAACCATTCACAAATTTTCGGGTCGATTCGGGATAACTTTCTTTTTTTTCATTCGTCTGCTCCAAAAAACCGGCGGCCCCAAATAAAACACCCTGTAACTTTTCTAACATCGATTCATGATCGTTATGAGATAGCAAAGTCCAAATTTTATCCAGGCTTAACAACAGCGCCAACTTAAGAAACGGATTTTGATTCTTGCTATACCCCAGCGCTTCACATAATCCCTGGTAAAAAAGATCATTAAATTGAAAATAGGAACGTTCTTCCAAAAATCTTTGTTTTTTTTGATTTAGCCGCTCAAGTCCCCAAAATTCCAGACGCTGTAAGATTTTAGGGTTTTCTTTACCGCTAAGGAGACATATATCCGGCCAGCTTTTCGGCGGTTCCGCTTGTATTTTATCAACGCGAGCTCTCAACCTGGAAAGTGATTCATCCAGGAAATCACCGAGGATAAGTGTCTGAGGAATTCTACCGGATTCAGTCACCGCCGGTGTTGGTTTTGCAGGTTTTTGAAGGACTGCATGTAAGATTACATTATTATAGGCAGCATCATTCTGATGGTTATGATTAAACCAGTCACTAACCCGGATATGGATTTCAACATCCCCTTTGATTAACGATTCATTAAATTTTAGTATGGCGCCGAGAAAATCGGGGCCCGAATCCATATTCCATTTGCCGCGATGGATGATCTCGATGCGCCGGCCATCCATGGTCATCAGTTCTTTAAGTCTTAAATGAAGTCCATCCCAAATATGGTAAAGGAAATTTTCGCTTAAGTTGTCAAATGGTTGATCCAATATTACCCCCGAATCGTTTAATGGAAATTAGTACTTGTTCAAGTGCTGCGTTCTGCTGCCGGCACTCTTTGTAACAATTTAATCAAGCGGCGAGTTAATTCTAACGCAAGCGTTATTCCGATTAATAAACCGGCTATTACTCTAGGATGCGCTAATTGCATGCCTAAAAATACAACTATTGTAAACCTGGGGATCCGGCCAAGCATAGTGGCGAGAAGAAATTTAATTTTGGGATACCTTCGGGTTATTGCCATGATTCGAATGAAATCCAAAGGCAGGGGAATTGATGAGGCAACCATAATGCTGGTAAATGAAAATCGATCGAAATAACGCGCAAATTTTTGATATCTCCTGGATTCTGTTAAGCGGGCAACGCGATCAAATTTCATGATGAAATCCACAATGTTATATTCAAACAAAGCGGATATTGTAGCGCCAATGGTACCAACCAACACGATTAGCCACAGTGAGTAATCATGTGAAATGTACAGAATTATTGGGTAGGTTGGGATGGGTATTAAATTACAGGAGATACTCATTATAAGGAAAAAACTGAAAAGCTCATGCTGCTCTCTTGGCAAAAGCTGAAAATAGTAAACCAGGTAGCTAAAAAATGCCAGCCCCAAAAAAATAATTATTTTTAGATAGTTTAACTTTTTCTTTGATTCAATACTTAACCTGGAAAACTCTGGTTCCGGCTGTCTGGGAGAATAATTCAGATCCAATCCTTTCAAATAATCTCATCAAATTCAATAATCAACAAAAGACGGGAATTTTAGACTTGTGTTGCCAATATAAAGATTCAAAATTAAAAAAGCAAATAGAATATAACAAAATATTAACAAAAATGTATGTTTGAAGCAAATCTTAAGCAATGTATGTTGGGTGAAATGCATTTTGGGAAAGTGCATAAATATTTTGGTTACATCAATATAATTCATACTTAACTTATTCCTCGAAAATATTAAGACAAGATTAACAAGATTCCCGGTAACTTACTTAAGTTTAACCTAATGTGCACATATGTGACCAGAGAAATGTCAGGAATTAGTCATATGTTTTCATTCGTCCTTGACAGGACTAATGGTTTTTTTTATTGGTATCAATGCCCACCAATAAATGCCTTTGCTACTTTGTGCCTTTGTCAATCTGTGAAATATTCAATTGGAAAACGAAAGAAAAATAATTTGAGATTCCATCATTTGGGTTTACCTGCCTTCTCCAACAATCCTTCAATCTTTTCAAGGTCTGGCAATTTCGCATCGGGTAATTCTTTGGCCAGTTCCAATGCAGTTCTCGCTAAAGAGGTATACAGTTCAATCAAACCGGGATGCTGTTTTTTAAGCAAATTGATATGATGAAGTACGGTTTTCGCATCCCCACGAGCTACAGGCCCGGTTAACGCCATAGCAAGACTCTGGTTCGAAATATTTTCGACGGCACTACTCATTAGTGGCAAAAGTATTTTTTTTGCTTCACTGCGCGGCAGTCCGATAGGTTCAAGTAAATCGGTTGCCATTTTCATCAAGGCAATCACATAATTCGAAGCGAGGATGCAGGCAAGATGATGATTGGATTTATGTTCCGGTTTCAATTCAAACCAATTGGCGCCCATTTTCTCAATTAATGTTTTCATAACCGGCAGCGCTTTTGTTTCACCCTCCAAAGCAAAATAACATTTACGAATACTCATAGCATCTTTGCTGGTTCCGGAAAACGTTTGTACAGGATGCATGGAAGCAAGGAGTGCGCCTTTCTCTTTCAATGGGGATAATTCGGTTGAGGAAAGTGCACCGCTGGTATGCACAGCAATAACACCCGATAAATCAATTGCACTTCCGAAGATTTCTTTGGCTACCGGGTTGATCTCATCGTCATTTACAGTAATAAATAAAATATCCATTGGCGGCCAATCACTCAATTGCCAGGTTAGCTTTACTTTAGGAAACATTCGCTGCATGGTAAATAGCAGTTTACGGTTATTGTCAACCAAAAGCACCAAATCGATTCCGGAGTTTGTTAAAGCTACTGCTAACGCCCGGCCTAACCGTCCACATCCTATGATCCCGCATTTCATTGGGTTATCCTTGCTTTTTGATTTTCGTTCTTGAAAGGGGTGTGATTACACATTACGATTTTCTACAGAATAGAGCTAGCTACAATGTTGGCGATTTGGCTTCTTAGTCGAACAACAGCCGATCCATGCTCGTCCTTGGGATGAACCCGGTTAGTTAATAAGATCACAATTGTTTCGGTTGCCGGGCTAATCCAGATCGATGTGCCGGTATAGCCGGTATGCCCAAATCCTCCCAGGGGAAAAAGATCGCCGCCATTGGATGAGTATTCTGATGAAATATCCCAGCCAAGGCCGCGACCCGCTTCCTTTGTCGCAGGGTATATTGAAGTCATCATTTCAACGCTCAATCGACTCAGGATGCGAACGCCATTATAGGTCCCACCATTCAGGAACATCTGTGCGAAAATGACCATATCATCCGCGTTGGAAAACAAACCGGCATTACCGGAAATACCGCCCAGAGTTCGAGCCAAAGGATCATGAACCGTTCCGCTAAGTGGCTTACCTTTAAAGAGTTCTGTCGGCACAATCAAATCGGAATAAGCCTTGATTAAATGATTTTGCGGATCAGGGGTGGTTTCATCGATCTGTTTTATAAATCCGGTGTGTTGTAATCCCAGTGGTTCAAAAATATGTTTTCTGCTAAACTGGGTAATATCCATGCTGCTGACTTGTTTGATAATCTTTGCCTGGGTAATAAAGCCAAGACAACTATAATGGAATTCGTCTCCAGGAGCATTGCTTTTATTAAGTGTACCCATAAAAGTAGCTGCAGAATCGATTGAACAAACATAGCCATACTTGATTTGCAGGCTGTCGGCATTATAATAGGGTGGCAGTCCGGAAGTGTGGGTCATCAGGTGATATAGCCGAGAACTGTTATTTGAGGCTCCATCGGTTGCACGATAAGCGGTAAAATCAGGAACAAACTCTGTTACATGGTCCTGCAAACGAATTTTACCGTTCTCAACCAGAATCATTATCGAAGTTGCCGTTGCCATGGGTTTAGTGATGGAAGCCAGATCGAATATCATTTCAGGCTTCATCTTCTTTTTGGTTGGCGTCAACTGGGCATACCCGTATGCTTTGCGAAGAACTACTTTACCCTTTCTTGCTACCAGCAGAACTGCGCCGGGAATATATCCTTCCTTTATCGCATGCTCTATGACCGGATCGGCTTTTTCCAACCTCTCCGCAGACATTTCGACTTCAGCAGGTTTGGCTACAGGCAACGATTGAGGTAGGGTATTCTTTGTTGAGAAAAAGAGAACGGCGGTTACTAAAAAGTAAAAGTATTTTTTAACCTTCATGATTTGATCCTTAGTGGTCTGTTTCATAAATTCCGTGACGTATTTTTAAATGGTGCAATAGAGCTAGTAGTAATTTTATTTATTTCAATTACCCCTCCTTATTTTTAAGGAGGGGGTAGAGGAGGTTTAATAATATTGATAAATACAATTTTAATAGGTTACAATAATTATGTTTTTACATACTTTACTTGGTGAAAGTAACCTGCTTGACCTGATCGTTTTAGAACTTAACTCAGTTATAATTTTTTTAATGTGATTTACTTTATTGATAAAATCTTATTTGTGATTTCGAATTTGTTTCGGAATTAGTGTTTCAAAAATCTGATTTTCCAAACTGATTGATTTTATTACAATCTGAATAGTCATCTAAGAATGCTAATTAATTATTTTTTAAATACACCAACGTTGCTCCCCAGCCGCCAAGTTCGGCCGGTGCATCGCGAAAAGATTGAACTTGCGAATGTTTTTCCAATTCTCGCAAAACGGTCCATTTTAATTTACTTTTTCCTTTTCCATGAATGATTCGAAGCGTTAGCAGGTTTAACCTCTGTGCATTGTGAATGAATTCATGTAACATCTCCGGGATTTGCTCTGGAAAAAATCCATGTAAATCCAATACATCCGTTACAATTATCGCATCGGGAAGATCCGGTTCAGCTTCATCTAATTTTTGTATCGGCGGATAATATTTTTTCTTTTGCCAGATCGTCTGCCAAAAACCCATTTTTGTTTACCTTGGTAAGATACGACCATAATTTCTTTTAGCTTTTCATTAAAAGCAATACTTTTTATTCAGATTAATGGCAATTTCAATTGTTAAAATTTGAAATATAATATTGTTATTAGCTGCTTTTTATTATACATTAATGCCCAAATTTTTGTAAATGGTCTAAACTGAATTAGCTTTGAGGTAACTATTTCATATCATTGCTACCCTCTTTTTCAAACTTAAAAAATCCACTATTAATACGATTGAATATTGACTATATATATGATTGGGAGGAAGAATGAAATTAACCGATCAAGCTATCAAGGAACAACTTGCCCAACTAGAGGGCTGGTCGTTGGAAGGTAAACAAATTTGGAAGCGATTCGAATGTAAGAATTTTCTTAGTGCTGTCGAGTTTGTTAATCGATTGGCAAAAGAAGCGGAAGACATTAATCACCATCCGGATATTCTGATCAGTAATTGGAATCGCGTGACAATACACCTGACCACCCACAGCCAGGGGGAGCTGACTGAAATTGATTTTCAACTGGCAAAGAAAATTGATAAAGTTTTTGATACCATTACATAGGACTCCTTTTTTCCCAAATTTGATTTTAATCAAACCGTTGCATAATTATTTTATTGAGTTGTAGTCTTACAATACAGAGGTTGTTTGAAATGAGTTGGGAAACCGTTAAAACGGTTAGATTCTTTTAGGATTTGCTTCTTCCCACGAATGAATTCGTGGGCTTCACCATTATAAGCCTTTGTTAATTATTAAGATAGAAGCCCACAACTTTAGTTGTGGGTGTGAAATGAATTCTATAATTAATTAGGTAACCATTTCAATGGTTTTTTTCATTGAAATCCTGTTTTCACACAGTCTCTACAACTTGGGGTTTTGTGTGATAAAACCTTATGAGAATTTATCATAAGGCAGAATGTTGCAGAACTGATCCAAACAGATAGTAAAAGGGTCATCCTAATTGCTAACGAAGGATCTCTAGAATGTAATAAACTCAATAAAAACAATAGATTATTCCCCAGCCTAGGCAGGATCAGAATGATGGATAATAGATTTGAACTGGTTTAAATTTGTTTTTTAGAATTTGAATTTTATTTGTCATTTGTTTATTGTTATTTGAAAATTCTTATAGAGCCAATATGCCTCATGCTTTTGTAAAAACTCAACTTTTAGTTTCGGAATTAATTCAAAAACTCAAGGAAGAGACTTTAATTGTAGAAGATATTGTCATTAAGGTTTACAAGGGATATATTCATACAATCACAGAGGATGCTTTACTTCCTTGTCTGGTCATAGAACCCTTTTATAAACAAAAATTTTATATTCAACTTTGCCAAAAAAATCTCTCCAAAATTCTTTTACGAATCGATCCCATGGCAAATGTTAATAAAACGGCTGGTGTTCGTTTAAGCCTGGCTTTTTTGGCTAGAACAATCGCAGCATTTGATCCGGATGCGGCAATTGAAACCGGCAATTTGAAATCTTATTTTGATTTTTTCAGCGCTGAGGCAACCCAACAATCTACGGCTTTGCAATATTTAAGGGGGAAGCTTGGCTCTTATTTACGGGCAGCGGAACGGAGAACGAAAGCCACACAATACACCTTATCCCTGGATGGAAAGACGCCACCATTTGAATGGTCTGAAATATTCCAAAACTCAAACCCCGTGGAAATCGAAATTGGCTCCGGGAAAGGAAAATTTATTTTGAATGAAGCGGAAACCAATCCGGGGAAGAACTTCCTGGCTATTGAATGGTCGCCAAGATATCTCAAATCCATTAAGGAACGAATCCCAAGTTTAAACCTTAATAACTTCAGATTATTGCAAGCGGATGCCCGCCTAATTTTGGCGGAGTGGATCCCCATAGATACCATAACGAAATTCCATATTTATTACCCGGATCCATGGTGGAAGAAGAAGCATGAAAAGCACAAAATATTTACTCAAATGTTTTTAAAAAACCTGGAAAATACCCTGATCAAAGATGGCGTTTTAGCGTTAGCTACCGATGTTGAGGAGCTTCTATTTACAGCAAAAGACAGGGTCCGGGATTTTACCCGGTTAAATTTCATTCATGAGAAAATTTACAAACCAGGAGGATCACCTCCGCCGGGTCGGTCGAATTTCGAAATTAAAAAATGGCAGGAAGGAAGTCAAATTTTTGAAGCCAGTTGGCAGAAGAGCGATTCATGAATTGGCCGTTTTTAACAGATCCAGGGTTAAAGTTTTCAGGTCAATTTAAAAGCAAGCCGGAAGATTTTATTGTGGAAGAAATTCCGCTTTATTTACCCGTCGGCAGCGGTGAGCACCTCTATCTGTTTATAGAAAAGACCGGCATCACAACGGATCAATTAATTCAGCGGGTGATGAAACACCTGCAAATTTCGATCAAACGCATCGGTTACGCTGGGAAAAAAGACAAGATCGGAATCACTCGCCAGTGGATTTCTATATCAAATGTGAAAAAGGCTGAAGTTGAAAAACTACAAGTTCCCGGTATAAAAATCATCAAAATGGAATTCCACAAAAACAAACTTCGCCTCGGACATTTGCACGGTAACCGGTTTCAGATTATCATTCGAAACGTACCAGGAAATAGTGAAACAATAACCATCACGATTTTAACCAGGTTGGCAACGATAGGAATACCAAATTATTTTGGGCATCAAAGATTCGGAATGCACGGAGATAATGCTTTGATTGGGTCTGCAATTTTACAAAGCAATTGGAAAGAAGCCTTTTTACTTATTCTTGGTATAAATTCCCCAATCGAGGAAGACAATTGTTTTCCGGATGACATGCTTCACAAAATGATGAATTCAAATATTTCCAACAATTCCCGATCTGCAGCACAGGTTTTGTTGAAGTATAAAGATAATCTTGAGGAAGCCGGGAAAAGGATGCCAAAGCATATTACACTATTTTACCTGAATGCTTTACAATCTTATTGGTTCAATGCTTCTTTGGTTCGAAGGCTTCCTGATATCAATAAAATTTGGCGAGGTGATTTGGCCTATCTTCACAAAAATGGCGCCGTATTCAAAGTTGAAGATGAATCAGCCGAACAGCGCCGGGTGGACAAATTTGAAATCAGCCCTTCCGGTCCGTTATGGGGCCATAAAATGATTTTACCAAATGAACGAGAATTATTGCTTGAAAAGGAAGTACTGCAGGAAGTGGGAGTAGAACCCGTACAGTTAAACCATTCCATGCAAAGATTAAGATTGGAGGGACAAAGAAGGAGCTACCGAGTGCCATTAATGAACTATTCCTTTAAACAGGAAAATACGGATCTATTTTTGAAGTTTGATTTACCCAGTGGAAGTTATGCAACTTCTGTTGTAAGAGAATTAATGAAAGACAATTTTCCGGAAATAGAAGTAATAAAGCCAAAATTTGAATCCAAAACGATGGAGATTGCATGAGTTCAAATAACTATAAAAGTAAACCCATGAGTAATTCCAAGGTCGAAATGACGGAAATGGTTCTTCCCGGAGATACCAATTCCCAGGGAAATATCTTTGGCGGCAAGGTGATGCAGCTTATAGACATTGCTGCAAGTGTGGCTGCTTTACGCCATTGCCGAAAACCGGTAAATACGGTTAACATCGACCAACTTGATTTTAAAAAACCCATAAAAATGGGACACATTGTAGTTCTTTATGCGCAAGTGGAATATGTCGGAATAACATCCATGGAGATTGGCGTTGAGGTTTTTTCCGAAAATCCACTAACCGGTGAAAGGATAAAAACAACGGTGGCGCACCTGGTGTTCGTTGCCCTCGATGAGAATGGAAAACCCACGAAGGTTGAGCAGGTTGTCCCTGAATCTGACGATGAAAAGAGACGCTACCAGGAAGCCAAACAGAGACGCGAAGCTCGTAGGAAACAAATCTTGAATAAAGGGGCTGTTTGAAATCAATAGACATGGATTAACGCGGATAGTCAGGGATCAAAAAAACATAATTTACCTTCCTGAAGGACGTATTCAAAAACCCTAAATAAATAGCATGTCCTTATAGAAATGGTTTTGTCTCATTCATCATTTCAGTAGCGTTATACAATTTCTTAATCCAATATGTTGGTGTGTTTATATCAATTTTATCACTTACCAAATATGTGATTTCAAAAGTGTAATAGTTGAATAAAATTGTTTTGCCTGCATTTTTATTGAGATTGGCACAAAGTATAAAAAATTAACTAAAGGTTTATAATTATTTTCCGATAACCTAAATAAGACCCGAAAAGGGTCAATTTTGAAATCAAAAACACTCTATTTATTTAAGGAGTTCCAGAATGCACATCGGATTAACTGATGGCGGTGTTTCACTGAATCTATACTCTCACCTTTCTAAAGTTAGTAAAATTGTTTTAGATGCCACCGATGAAAATATACCAACAATTAAAGAAACACGCCCCAACCTGACATTTGATGTTACCCCATCCCAAGTAAAGCAATTCAAAAATGGAATAATTGCAAAGAAAAAATCAGTCGATGAGAAAATTTTGAAGAATGAAGAAAAAACTAACGATAAGCTAAATACAGAACAAAGGAATTTAAAAATTTATAATGAGAGTGGGCGGGCTACTGGGTTGGTAATAAATCAAGGGGCTAAAATTAATGTAATTGCCTAAAATTCTAATTTCCCAAATACTTAAATTACTCCAATTATTTATATTAACCTGTATTATTCATTGAGCTGTTCAAGGTCGCAAACAAATAGTAAACTTTGCTGTAAAAACAAAGCCTTCTGGTTTAATAACATGACAGCTTTGAAGGCTTTTAACGCTTAAATTTTTGCATTGTGAATTAACCAGATTAAATAAATTTAAATTTTTTAAATCTGCAATACTGGATTAGACCTTCCATAAATCTCAGTCATTTCCGCCAATTTCTTAGTATATTTTCGACTCAGTTGACCTGGTTTTAGTCTCCATGTCCAATTTCCGGAAGCTCTGCCCGGATAGTTCATCCTTGCTTCACTACCTAAACCTAGAACATCCTGTATGGGATAAATGGCAACGTCTGCAGTGGAAGCACAAGCCAGACGCATTAAATCCCACGAAATATTTTTGGGTTTCTTGCCAAGATGTCGGATACAATATTCTCGTTCCTTTTCGGAAATGGTTTTAAACCAGCCATGAGTCGTGTCATTGTCATGAGTGCCGGAATAAACCACACACGCTGTGTTATAATTATGTGGTAAATCACGATTAGAGGCGTCGCCTGAAAATGCGAATTGCAGAATTTTCATGCCAGGAAATCCATACCGATCGCGTAATGCAGTAACTTCAGGAGTAATTACACCGAGATCTTCGGCAATGATCGGGATTTGTGGTAACGCTTCCATCAGTTTATCAAAAAAAACGTGGCCGGGTCCTTTTACCCATCTACCATTGATTGCAGTTTCCTCACCGTATGCAACTTCCCAGTACGCTTCAAATCCTCTGAAATGATCAATCCGGATCACATCTACATATTGAAGAGTTGTTCGCACCCGTTCAATCCACCAGCGAAATCCATTTTTCTCCATAACATCCCATTTATATATAGGATTTCCCCACAACTGACCGGTTTCGCTAAAATAATCAGGCGGGACGCCCGCAACCACAAGCAGATTGCCCTCATCATCCAAACAAAATTTATCCTGGTTTGCCCACAGGTCCGCGCTATCATGAGAAACATAAATTGGAATATCGCCTAAAATTCGAATGCCCTGTTGGTTGGCATAGTTTTTCAAATTGGTCCATTGTTTAAAAAATTGATATTGGAAAAATTTCTGAGCCTGGATTTCATGCTTAAGTTGATTTCTCATTTCAGCTAAAGAATCTGCATCCCGTAATTTCAATTCTACAGGCCATTCACACCATGCTCTTTTGTCAAATTGATTTTTTATAGCCATAAAAAGTGCGAATTCAGCCAACCATATATCGTCATAGGTACTACAAAAATGGGCAAATCCTTCAATATCACTTTCTAATGCGATTTCGGAAAAGCGGTTGAATGCTTCCTCCAACAATGGCATTTTCCACTCGATAACGGATTTAAAATCGACACAATCTTCCAAAAATTCCGGAGACTTTTTGAGATCATTCGGCGAAATATATCCTGATTTGGCCAGACTTTTTAAATCAATTAACAAAGGATTTCCTGCGAAAACAGAAGTGACCTGGTATGGAGAGTCACCGTAGCTTGTCGGACCCAGGGGTAAAATTTGCCAAACAGATTGTTTTGATTCTAAAAGAAAATCAATCCAATGATAAGCAGAATCACCAATTTCGCCGATGCCATATTCGCCAGGAAGGGAGGTTGGATGTAATAATAGTCCACTGGATCTTTGGAGTTCCATCATGATACTTCTTCAAATAATTAACAATATATGATGGCTATAAACTATTTGAAAATTTCGAAAATGCTAAAATTATTATATTGATATACTGGATATTAAAAAGAATGATGAAAGAGTTTAAGAGAGAGTCGTTATTACGGTTTTCTAGGTTAATAACCAAAATCTTTTGCGTACTTATCAATCCATTCAAATGTGGCTTCTTCTAAGGAAAGTGTGCGAGTTCCGGCTTCTAAAATATTATTTCTATATTCCTCAATATGGCAGATTTGCTCTACCATTCGAACACGGAATTCTGTTTCTTTATCGTTGAATTTCACCCCCACATTAAAATGGTTGTCGTTCTCTTGACACCAAACGACTACACTATCTGCTGCAAAGGGTGGTTTAATGGTGGGGATCCTGATCATAAGTTCCAAACCATCATCAATAAAATTGTTCGATTGAAAACAAAGACCCCCAGCGCTAACATTTGACAGATTTTCTTTCTTGGGATCTACAAAACCTTTTATTTCGTATTCAATCGGAATACTTGATGGATGGCGTATATATTCTCTCATTACAATCACTTTTTTTTGAAAATCAAAAACAGTAAATGATTTTCATTAATACTTTATTATCGATTCGTTTGAGAATAATCTTGACGATTGGGAAAATAAATATTTATAAAAGAGGTTTTAAGTGTGACTAAATAAATCTGAAACATTCACCCAGAGGTCATCGAGAACGCAAAGGTTAAATAAGTAAACAGCTCGGCAAAGTTTTACATAAGAACTTTAGGCCCCTAGAAAATTAAACCACATCATCTTCGACTACACCGATAAATAGGTGCTTCTTTGTACTAATTTGTTCTACTGTTTTATGAGTAGAGGATTTTTTAACCACTACAACACCAAACAGGATAATCGCCGTGGCAATTGCTACTCTCCAGTCCAGGCGTTCATCCAGAATCAACCACCCCAAAATAACAGCTACGATCGGGTTGATAAATGCATACATGGATACTATAGACGAAGGAAGCTTATTTAAAGCGTAAACAAAAGAACCGTAACCAACGATAGAGCCGAAGATTATTAAATATACTAAGGACAAAACTCCCTGGGAAGTGAAAGTTAGCTTACTGAGTTCGTCGTTAATAATGCCTATAAAAATTAAGATTGTTCCTGCGATGAGCATCTGAAAAGCTGAGGACATAAGCGGTTTGGCGCTTACTTTTCGATGTTTTGAATAGACTGACCCCGCAGCCCAGGATATTGCTGCGAACGCAATCGCCCCAATACCAACCAGGTATTCACGATTTATAGCGCTATGCAAATCCGGCCAAAGTAAAATCAAGAGACCACTGAACCCTATCACCAAACCGGTAATTTTTTGCAGGGATAAACTTTCACCTCTCGGTAGCATGGCCTCGATCCCCACCATCCAGAATGGCAGTGTTGATACGATCAAAGCCGCTAATCCGCTTGGCACCCATTGTTCAGCCCAAACCACAATTCCATTCGCTACCACCAAAAGTGCAATTGATATCATAATGATGATTCGCCAATCATTTTTTGACGGCATTGCATGACCAAAAACCCGCAGAATTGGAATGAAGATTAGCCCGGCAACAAAAAATCGAATTCCGGCAAACAGGGCCGGGGGCATAACTTCTACACCAATCCTGATAGCGAGATAGGTTGTACCCCAAAAGAAGCAAACAGCTGCTAACGCTAAGTATGCTTTTATAGTTTCTTGCCTGTTCATAATGTTTCTAAGTATATAAAAACATAATTACTGTAACGTATTAAAATTGTACTTATCAATATTATTAAACCTCCCCTACCCCCTCCTTAAACAAGGAGGGGAAATTCCTCCCCTTGATAAGGGGAGGTTAGGAG
>JADFJB010000057.1 GCA_022566355.1 candidate division KSB1 bacterium | reverse complement strand
AATACGAGATAGTTCTCAACAATTAGCATTCGGTAACCAAGCCCCTTAAGGCGTTCGTCCTTGGGGACGATCCTCATGAATGGGTTTAAGGCCAAGCGAGAGATAGATGTGTCAAACTTTTCAAGGAGGGAGGTGGCAGCAGAAGGCATGTCTTTCTTGATATATTCATAAGCCTCTTACATTAGTTGTACAATATAAATATCTTCATCTCAATTTTTTCCATTTGTTTAAATGTATAAGTTTTGTTACAATCTTTATCTCTAATTGGGTTTAATCCAAATAATCCTATTAACCTTTTAGAAAAAGAACATATATTTGGAACGCTAAATATTAAATAAGAATCATGTTTCATTTTATCCTTTATTTTTTTTAACTATTCTACTCCCCAACTATCGCCAGAATCAAATCAACTAATGATTTCAGATCCCACTATGGAAAAAGCTTTGGTTCTAAATTCTCTCAAAAATGAAATAAATCAGGAAATTCTTTTTTAATAATATCCGCTGCTCTCTTTCCCGCCTGTCCATCCAATTGATCAAACATCATTCGATTAGCTTTTTGTCTTTGTTTACTTCTCTCCTCTGGATTGTTCAGATTATATTCAATGACATCTTTTAATTGATCGACATTTTCGATTTGATAACTAATGTCCTTCAATAATCGAACTATTTCAGGAACAGTTCTGTCTGTTTCGGCAACCTTGAGGGTTATAATTGGCTTATCCAATACACAAAATTCAGCAATGATCGAGCTGGTATCCCCTATCAATACATCAGCGATCATTAAATATGGCAAGACATCCGGGTCCTGGATTAAAAATATGCCTGCAATTTTCTTTAACCTCTCCACATATTTTTTTGACGTCCAGGGATGTACAGTTACCAGAACGTTATAATTTTCACTAAATTCATGAATCCTATCAACCCACAAATGAATAGCGGACATACCAGATTTATCCCACGTAGCAGTAAAAATGACTGTTTTTTTGTTTTGATCAAGTTTGGTCTTACAGAAAGTAATCTTTAATCTATCATCATTGATTGAGCCATTGAACAGGAGATCCAATTTTGGAAATCCAATCGCACGAGCTGTTTTAATGCTTTTCGTCTTTGCTTCTTCAACTTCTTTCTCACTGGTCATGAAATACAGGTCGAATGCGTTGTAATATCTGGCATTAGCAAATTCTTTAAAATGAAATGCGCCATGACGGAATCCGATCTTGATGATCTTTTCTTCAGGAAATTTGTGCGTTGCATGACGACATAAGATAACGGCTTTGGGAAAGCACGGCATCCGTTTAATATTTAGCTTTTGTTTTAGAAGATATCTGGCTGTTACCCGATTTTTTACAGCAATTTCGACTTGAGGAAAATATTTCAAAACAGGTTTTAACACAATGTAATCAAGCGGATCAGCACAATAAACAACTAACGCGGGATTTCTATTTAATAGTTTAAAAAAATACCAGATTAATTTATATGGATATTTGTAAAGGTAATAGGAGAAAATCACGCTTGAACCATCTATTGAAATTTGGATCTTTTTCTATTCGGTTGCAAAAACAAATCCTATCTGTCAAAATTAGAGAACAAGAATTCCAGCTTATTTTTTAGTAACAGTTTTGAGTCAGGAAATATAACGCGCATTAACATATTTAACAAATGCATTGGCGATTTCTATCTCTATATCGGGTCTTCTTTTATTGGGATTAAATCTCCAATTATGATTATCATAAGTGTAGTATCCGACTGATCTTACGAACGGTCCAATGCCGAAATGTAACGCTTGAAATTCAAACAAATAATACTTGTTTTGATGCAACCCAATATCAAGTGAAAGAAAAGGTGTATCAAATCTATTATAAACTTCTTTTGCATAGTCCAACAAGCGATAATCAAATTCAATATCATACTCCTTCTTAGTTTTACTTGCCCGAAAATCACTTTTTCTGTTAAATCGTCTCATTACATAATATTTATCATAAAGAGTCAATACGCGATAAAAAAATGGGAGATCTGGGACAAATTCCTGTAAAATAAAATTCTCTTCTTTTAATATATAATCTTTATATTGGTAATAATCTTTCCGATTGCTATAGTCCGGATATTCTTTGTAACTTTTTTTGCGGCGGAAATATTTCCTTCTCACTAAATCCAGCCCTGTAAAAACAGTTTGTCTCTCCAGTTTTTGAATTAATTTTACCAATTCATTTGTGCTTTTTACTAAAAATACGCCTCTCCCATTTGAAGTATCCACTGTTTTAAATACGATTGGAAAATTAATTGCATAACAGGATAGCTCATTTAAACTACTGAAATAATAAGAATTTAGCGATGTAAGATTTATTCTTTTTTTATAAAGCTCCTGAAATCCCTTATTTTCATGACACAACAGCAAATCATAAGAAGGGATTAAAATATTACTGCCATCATCCAGATAATGAACCAGGTCTTTGATATAATCTCTTCTATTTATCTTCTGACTGAAGGTATAAAAAATGATCGAATCTTTAATTCTTTTCCTCTGGTTCAGGATCTCATGAAAGCTATATTTTTCAACATCAAAACCATGTTCACAAAATATGTTCTGCATTTTATCTGCATCCATACTCACCCAGGGTTTTCTTGTTTGACCAAAAAAATTGTCATTCCCTGTTAATATGATTATTGTATTGCTTTTCATTACCCATTCCTTTTTGATGAGAAAATATGGCCTCAAAAGCTGTTTCTGGCTTTATTTCTCGCATACATCGAAAATGTTTTTCAGGACACCGTCTACTTCCATGTTTTGAGCAGGGTCGACAGTATAAGTCGATTTCAAGCATTTTATCATCGGGCTGATATGGATAACATCCAAACCTGTGAACCGTAGGACCAAAAAAAGCATTTACATCAGTTTTAACAGCATTTGCTATATGCAAAGACGCGCTGTCATTGGTGACCATTAAGTCTAACTTTTGAATAACTGCTGCAGATTCAAGCACAGAAAGATTGCCTGCTAAATTTAATGCTTTTGCACCGGATTTTTCAAGAATCTGGTCACATAAAAGACGATCCTCTTGCCCACCGATTAAGATAACTTTAATGTTGTTTTTTTCAAGAAGCCCTAAAAGTACGGCAAAATATTCTTTGGGCCAGCGTTTGGTATTCCAGACTGATCCAGGTGCAATGCCAAGAAGATATTTGTCATCTCGATATTCTTGTACAATTTGTTGAGCTTTTTGTTCTTCACCCTGTGACCAGAATATTTCTGTTTGCAGGTCAAAATTATTATCGGAAAATGGCTTCAACAAATTGATGTACCGTTCTCGAATATGAAGTCCACTTTCAGGTGTCACAGGTATCGTGACAAATTTTTGACGGGCAAAACCGACCCGAGTCGGGATCTTTCCCAATTGCATCAAGAATGAAGAAGATAAAGAACTTTGGATTGATACAGCTAAATCATATTTTCTTTTTCTTAGTTTAAAAATTAAATCAATAAAAGAAACGAACTTTCGAAAGGGCTTTCTTTTGTCATAATGAAGGATGTTGGTGACGTTTGGATTTTCTTTAAAAACAATACTGGTCGCAGGAATTGTAAGGATGTCAATTTCAGATTTTGGAAATATTTCTCTCAGCGCTTTTATCAGCGGCGTACTCATTATTACATCGCCTAAAAAAGCAGTTTGAATGACCAGTATTTTATTATAATTCACCTCATCCTCAGCTTATGCCAATAGCTCCTTATATAATTTTATATTTTTGATCACGGTTTTATGAATCTTAAATTTTGTAACTGTTTCTATTGCATTCTGTCCCAACGACTCACGTAGTTTATAATTATTTGCCAGCAAAAGTATCGCGTTAGCAAGTTTTTGTTCATTTTCAGGAGGCACAAGTATACCGTTTTTACCATGAACAATGATTTCGGGTATTCCTCCTGTTTCACAGGCGATTACCGGCAAACCAACACTCTGTGCATCTAAAAGCGAAGTTCCCATACCTTCTTTCTTTGAAGCCAACACGAAAATATCGAAGGTTTTCAAAAAGTTTCCAATATCTTCTCGAAAACCAGTAAAAACAAATCTATCCTTTAAACCCAATTTATATGCCAATGCCAAGATATTCTCTTTCTCATGACCATCACCCACTGCAAAAAAAGTGATACCACTGCTTTTCTCGATAACGATTTTAGCAGCCTTCAATAGATTTGGATAATCTTTGTGCTTTGCTAGTGCAGCAATAGTACCGACCAATATATTATTTTCAGGCACTCCAAATTTCTGTCGAAAATGTTTTGAGGGAAGTACTTTTTTAAATCGATGAATATCAATCCCGCTGTGAATAGTCACCAACTTCTGGGCAGGAACACCATCTTCCAGAAGAATTTTTTCGATTCCATGGGAAATGCAGACAATTTTGTCTAAAAATTGATTTTTATATTTGAATTGACTGAACCAGTTCTTTTTAATATGAAAATCAACTCGACGCACCGCAATCAGTTTTAACTTTGAAAAAAATAATTTTGCCCACAAACCAATCGATAACGCATGTCCGCTATGTAAGTGTAATATATTATAATTATCTTTGATACAAATTCTGGCAATCCGAAACCCGGCGATCAGATCAATTTCACCGAACATCCTTAAGGGCATGTAAGGAATTGCTTTATCGCGGCAAAAACTTTCCATGGGTGATTTCGGTTGACATACCAGAGTTGTATAATAATCCTGTTCATTCATGGCTTGGAGTAGATATGCTGCTTGTTGCTGCCCGCCTCGCCATGTTTTTTCTGTGTCAATATGTAAAACCCTTATCGATTCTTTTCCCATAGTTTCAGATATTTTAAATAAATGCCAAAGGCTGAAATAGTACAAAGAACAAAGCCAATCTTTCCGTCTAAAAAACCCCGCTGCAGAAGATACATTTTAAAAAATTTAGCGATCCCTCTTAATGCTGCTATGATCACCGACGACGATTCACTTTTACTCACTAATTGATCTACTCGTAATTCTGTATAACGATCCATCTTCGCAATATGAGAGTGAATCGTGGGATAGGTATAATGAAACAGTGGCTCTTCTATTCTTCCCACTTGGCCAGGCATCCTCACGGATTCATGGACGAGATTATCGTTAAAATTACCATAGTTGCGATTAAAAAATCTCAATTTATAATCCCGATCCCATCCACAATAGCGAATTTGTTTGCCTAAATAAAACGATTCAATCTTAATTCGATAGCCATTTAATTGAGGTCTTTTTAATATATTCTGTATTCTGTTTTTTAATGTTTCACTCACTTCTTCATCGGAATCTATCGAAAATATCCAATCATGAACCGCCGAATTAACAGCTAATTGTTTCAACGGTCCAAATCCAAGCCATTCTGATTCAATAATTCTGCAATTATACTTACGACAGATTTCGGCTGTTCCATCTGTTGATCCATTATCCACAACAACAATCTCATTTGACCAGAGAACTGATTTTAAGCACCGTTCGATATTCTTTTCTTCATTTTTTGTAATAATAACTACGGATAAAGGATTTGAAATGGTTATGTTTTCGGTTGAATTCAAAATTATATTTTTTTAGCCATGCGAAGCAGGAATCCGCCATAGGCGGATTACATGGGAGTGGTGGGACTAAAAGGCAGACCCCTTAATTCCAATTAACCTTGCTCTCCAGTTTCTAGATATTTTCTTCATTGACTAAATTGCTCCCAAAAAAATTACATGTCTTTCACCAGGATAAAGTTATTAAATCCCCCAATTTCCTTTCCTCCAGTCAAATATTTTTGAATGAAGGATAAAAATCTATACTTTAATCTTTCATGCTTATGCGGTTCTCTAAATTGATCTGGTTTTCCCGAATACTGCAGTTTATCCTTCCAGCTCATTTTAGCTATCATTTGTTCCATTACCTTCGGGTGGGTACCCTTAAAAGAGGCAAGCAAGTTCAAGGGACCATAGTCAAATTCTTTCGCTGCCGTTTCATAATATTCTTGGGCTCGTTTAAGTCCCCAATGAACCGAATCAAGTGCTCTACGCTTATTTTGCATCAAATGTGGAAGTCGTACCCATCCGTAGTGATAGATTTCAGCATCTACTTTCGCCACTTTCAGTTTATGGTGCCCGTTTTCCTGGCGGGGATTATCGATGTAATCGAATTTCCGAAAAGATTGGGCGCTTTGCCATGAATTGATATCAGGTCGATTACGAATAATTCTTATTTCATTAGGATACCAACCATGACCGACATGATAATGCTCATAATCACCCCAGAAATGCTTATATCGAAAAAGTAATCCTTCGATCATTTCGTTACCCACCAATTCTTCACATCTTTTTTGAATTATAGGTAAATATTTTTCATGAACGATTTCATCTGCCTGCAAATAAAAAAGCCAATCGCCAGTACAAGCCTGTTTGGCAATATTGGTTTGAATCGCGTTGATTACTCCTTTTTTAAAATATTTCTCCTCCCAGATCGTATCGATTATTTTAATCTTGGGATCGCCAATTGCGGCTATCTTTTCACGGCTCTTATCATCCTCATCACCCTTACCAATAGCAATGACGAATTCATCCACAATCGATAGGATCGATTTCACCGATTCCACGACTGGATAGTATAGTTTAATCCCATTTCTGACAAAGGAGAAGCCGCTGATTTTCATACTAACTAACTAAACTTTTTTACAGTCGTCCCAGATATTTGAGGTTTCAGAACCTCGAAGCTCTTAACAGGTCGCTTCAATTATTTAAATAATTTATGCCTAATTTTATTTCAAATCGACTACTAATTTAGAACAATTCATATAATAAGCAAGTGTTTTTTGGAGATGCCTGGGTGCCGGAACATACATGATATCCCTCGGAAACTGATTATTGGAAAGGAGGGTAGATCTGATATATTGTTATAGTAACGACTTTATTTAAACCCGGGAAGGCCATATTGTTACATGCAAGGGCATAGCTAAATAATCTTTCGTCCCATTTCAAATCCTATGACGAGCTACTGAATTTCTCGTTGGTTAGTAAGAAAATTAGCGGAATTGATTTTGCGTTCGGATCGGCTTGCAAACGTTACAGTAAATCGAATTGATGAACAATATTTTTATTTGTGAAATCTTATCCTAGATCTGGCTGCAAAAATCTTCGATTTCTCCAACCATCCTTTCCATAGAAAACATTCGTTTCACAGAATGATACCCTTCCTTTGCAATGGACCGTCTTGTATTTTGATCGTTAATCAATTTTATCAAGCGATCCGCTAATTCTTCAGCGTTCCCCTGCTTCAACAAATAGCCGTTGGAACCGTTACGGACAACCTCCTGTGCTGCGCCAAATCCAGTTGTTATGATCGGCTTCTTTAAGGCCATCGCCTCAAGCATCGAATTAGGTATCCCCTCAGTCTTTGAAGTATGAACAAAAACATCGCATTTATCGATTAACGGATATGGATTATCCAAAAAGCCAGTAAAGATAACCTGGTCGCTGATTTCCAAATCCAGTGCTAATTTTGATAATTTTTCTTTTTCCCGACCAGAACCGACAATCAGCGCTCCCCATGGAATACTAGATTTATCCTTTTTTTTCAGGACCGAAAAAGCTCTTAAAAGCAGATCCATTCTCTTTCGCCGGGATAGCTCACCCATGGCAGCTATAGTGAAATCGTAGGGTTTTATGAAGCCATTCTTAAGCTTGGCTTTTTCTTGAAGAGCCGGAAAATCGATACCATTATAGATGATGCGAATTTTTTCCGGCGGGATAAATCCACTTTGTACGAGTCTGTTTTTTATTACCTCCGCATTGACGATGATACCGTCACAAAGGGAGTTATATACCAAACGGTTTGTCCAAGTGTTTTTTATTGATCGTTCTATTCCTAAACGTAGAACATTCTTTTTTCCCATGGCTTTGGCTGCAAAACCAGCCAGAACATAATCTTTGCGTTTGGTTGGGATTAAGATATCTATATGATGTTTCTTAATCAGGAAAATTAGCCTGGAGATTGATAGCATATCCAGCTCATTCCAAAAAGGCAATCGATATTTTGGCACATCAAATCTGGAACCAATTTCCATTTTCCGGTAAGCAAAAAATACTTCATTGCGCACCGCAAGTCCCTGGGCAGCTAATGCGGTCCAGCGCTCATTCCCTCCCCACCTTCTTGCAGAATTCAGGAACAGATATTTCATGAGGAGCTCTCCGATTCTGGCCTGGTTTTCCATCTTCTGTGCAGCCAGAAATACTGTTCTGGATATTTTCGCACATCGTTCTCCAGCGTTTTGGAATACCATTCAGTAATTTTGTAAATATTCTCCCGGGAAAATTTTAATTGAGAATTTCCATCGAATCGTTCAAAGTGAAAATGATACTTTTTATCTTTGAAATATGACATGCCATAAACTAACGGGACTTTATATCGAAGTGCATACACCGCAGCCCCGGTATGAGTAGAGGCAGGCTTACCTAAAAATGGTACGAAAATGCCATTCTTACCAGCATCTTGATCGGAAACAAAGCTTATAATTGCCCCCTGCTTTATTCCCTTTTGTATCATTCGTCGTGATTCTTTAATTCTAATGATTTTCATTCCTGAATCGACGCGATGTCGATAAACGAATTGATCAACGAGCGGATTTTTGATATTTGCGACCAAAGTCCAGATAGGAAGACCTCGTATCGTCATAGCTGTTCCCAATAATTCCCAGTTACCTATGTGTCCTGAAACAAAAACAACGCCTCTTCCTTCCGCGTGGGCATTCTCCAGAACTTCCCAATTGCTCTCGCCTATAAAATTGTCAAAGCCATATTTAATCATATTTGATAACAAAACCACCTCAACAGCCAAACGGCTAAAATGGTAAAAAACCGCTTCCCCTAATTTCTCAATCTCTTTCTCACTTAGTTCCAGAAATGCATGTCGCAAATTATCCAGAGTTTCTTTTTTTCTAATTTTTAAATATTCTGACCAAATCTTTCCTAAAATTTTATATTTGTTTATTGCATCTGGTAAAGGTTTTGATTTTATCCATCCACAGATTGTACGGAGTATAAAATATTCAATGTGATGCTTAAGGCTATGTTTATTCATCAAATTCTAAATTATTTTTTGTTAGCTCTTCTTCGGCTGACCATTTCTTATAAGTTCTAAAATTTCTCAGCCTGATGATTAAGTAAATGAAAACAACGGAAATTGGGATCAGAATCCATATAACATAATCCGATTGATACAAAAAGTTCCACCGATAATGGGTTTCAATGAACT
Organism: candidate division KSB1 bacterium; assembly: GCA_022566355.1. Classification (NCBI taxonomy): domain Bacteria; kingdom Pseudomonadati; species Candidatus Zhuqueibacterota bacterium. Next base: position 17,886 of record JADFJB010000057.1, on the reverse strand, counting down.
CCAAAAAATACAATTCGTATGCTTCCTCATCCATTTCCAGGACTGAATAGAACGCTTCATCCCATTGTTTTGATTGTAGTCCATTCCCCAATATTTTCCGAATTGCCTCCCATCCAATAGAATCAACAATTAATTTTACGCCAACATAACTTTGGGCATAAGCTAAATCAGCCTTCGCTTTTTTGAAATTCAAAACATCCTCGATTTCGGCCAATGGAATAAGGGAGTTGGAAAGATTCGCCATGGATAAAACCAAACTAAATCCAGAGTTATCTTGATTAGAACACAAAGTGGCTAATCCTTCTTCGAACCACCTTGGGATAATGTTGGGCCTAAAATTTTTACCTAAGATCAAATGCATTAATTCATGTCTTAAAATCGGAAGTATTTGTTGTGGGTTTCTATAGATTCGAAGATACGTAATTCCCTTTTGGGATTTCGTTACTCCACCACTCCACTTAGGAATTGTATCTTTCGTAAGCTCATTCCAGGTTTCTTCATTCGAGACCAGAAACACAAATACTTCACCTTCATAAGGTATTCCAAGCACCTGGCTAAATTCTGACAAAATTTCAGTGCTTTTAATTAACAACTTTTTTGCCATATTTTCATAACCATCGGAATAGTAAATCCGAACTGAATCATTTCGAACAATCTGCCATTTTTCATTAGAAAAACCAGGCAGCATCATATTATGATAAACTAACAAACCGATTACTAGCTGCAACATTTGACTAAAGTAATATAGTCAAATCTACCTTTCAAGCAATTTAGTAATAACAGTATCTAAAAAAAATGTTTGGGTATTAAATGGAATTAATAAATATGGATGGAATTATTTTACCGGATTATTGTCAAGCCGTATTTTTTTGCCTTTCTGTATATTGTTGCCCTACCGATACCCAACTTCCTGGCAGTCAAGGAAACATTCCCTTCACATTCTAAAAGCGCTTTGCGTAGGGCTTCCTCCTCAAGATTTTCAATCCAGGAATTTAAGGTTTTACTGGTATCAACAACGCGCCGTTCACCGATCACCCGAACATTCGCAGGTAAATCGTTTGCAACGATTTCTGAAGTTGTGACCAGAACTATCGCCCGTTCGATTGCATTTTCCAACTCCCGGATATTTCCCGGCCAATGATATGCCATCATCAATTCAATAGCATCCGAGGACATTGAGTTAACCGTTTTTTCCTCACGAACGGTATATTTCTCGATGAAAAATTGAATAAGAAGTGGAATGTCATCTTTACGTTCCCTCAATGGAGGCAGCTTAATAGGAAAAACGCTTAAACGATAAAATAAATCTTCCCTGAATTCGCTCTTACGAACCGCTTCTTCTAAATCCTTATTAGTCGCAGAGATCAGCCTAATATCAACTTTAACGAGTTCGTTTCCACCTACCCGCTCAAACTCCCTTTCTTGAAGTACACGTAAAACTTTAACTTGAGTAGACGGCGCCATTTCACCGACCTCATCTAAGAAAACCGTTCCTCCATCAGCTTGTTCGAATTTTCCTATTCTTCTTTGGCTGGCTCCTGTAAAAGAACCTTTTTCATGACCGAATAATTCACTTTCCAAAAGAGAGTCAGGTAAAGCCGAACAGTTTACGGCAATGAATGGTTTGTTTCTGCGTTTTTGTCCTTCATAATGAATTGCACGCGCTATTAATTCCTTACCTGATCCACTTTCACCATAAAGTAACACAGTCACACTACTATCTATTACTTTTGATACGGAACGAAATACATTTTGAATCGCCCCGCTTTGACCAATGATATGTTTGAACTGGTATTTTTCTTGTAATTCCCTTCGAAGCTGTTCAACTTCACCCCGAAGTTCATTGCTTTCAAGCGCGTTCCTTACTGTGATATTGAGACGATCCCCTGAAAATGGTTTTGTAATAAAATCGTATGCACCCAATTTCATCGAGCGAACAGCGATATCTATTGTCCCATGAGCTGACATCATGATAATAGGAATACGGGAATATTGCTGTTTTATTTGTTCTAAAGTTTCAATTCCATCAATACCCGGCATCTGGATATCAAGTAAAATTAAATCAGGCACTTCTTCTTGCAGGATTTTCAAACATGATTCACCATTTGAAGCATGCATGGACTCATAGATTTTATCCTTCTTAAGATGAACTTCAATCATTCGACGAATATTTTTGTCGTCATCTACAATGAAAATTTTGTATTGTTTTTTCACTTATATAGTCTCCACATACCTGAAACTTAATATTTTAATAGCAATACTCCATATCTTTTATCGAACTATTTCCGAAAAGTTTTACTAAGTTTTTTCTAAATTTAACTTATAGCTTAACACTCAAATTATGCGCTTGACTTAATTTTTTCAAGCTGACCGGAAACCATTTAGGCAGCTTTACATGACAAATAAAACTGGATACAGGTTATATTTCTAATTTAGACTGCATCAAGTTGTTACAACTTACTGTAATAATACAATATTTTTCAATATTTTTTTCAATTCTTCTTTTTCGTTAAGGAGTTGAATACCCACTTGCAACACATGAAGATTTGGAATATTTTGCAGAATCTCACGCGAGAAACGCACTGCATCTTTCTCTGTGGTAATAAGAATTTCAGCATTACAGCCGCTTAGCGTATTTGCCAGTAATTCAATTTCTTTTTTGGTGTACATGAAGTGATCTGTAAAGTTGTGAAATCTAACAACGATTGCACCCAATTTTTTCAACGTTTCAAGAAATGAATTGGGATTTGCAATTCCAGCAAAAGCAATTACGTTTCGATTTTTAAGAAATTCGATGGGTAGTTTTGATTCACTGGCAACATCAATTACTTTAATAGGCTCATGGTTTGAAAAGACTGCAGGCTTATCGACAGAATAACTTATTTGACTTTTTATTTCTTCTACAGAAAAGCTTGATTGGTTTACCCGGGTAATCCATAATAAATCCGCTCTCTTTATATTTTTTATAGATTCCCGTAAAGGGCCGGATGGAAGCAGTTGTCTATTTCCAAATGGAAGTTTTGCATCCAACGTAACGATATCCAGTTCTCTGAATAATCGCCGATGTTGGAAACCATCATCTAAAATAAACACATCAGGATTGAAATTGTTTATGGCAACGGTTCCGCCGCGAAATCGATTGCGATCAATAACAACTCCCCCATTACCCACATGATGTACTAGTACTCTCGCTTCATCACCTGTTTCATGAAAAGGAATTTGAGCAAGATCACCCTGTTTTAAAATAACTGTCTTTGAAGTTTCCCTTTTGTATCCCCTGGTAAGTACTGCCACTTTCAAGCCATGTTGTTTTAGAAATTTTGCTAAATAAGCCACAACAGGGGTTTTACCTGTCCCCCCTACTGTTAAATTACCGACACTTATAACCGGTCTGGGAAGTTTTTGAATTGGCAGTAATCCTGAATTGAATCCACGGTTTCGCAGCTCGATTCCAGCTCCATATATTTTTGAAAAGGGCCAGGTTAAGATAGAGACCGGTTTAGGCGGCGAAAAAGGCATCGGCAGCTAACTCCTGGTCTACCATTTTCTGCTGGACTTTTCGTGTCCAAACAACCAATTCACGGTTCGAACATTTTTTCGGTATTTCAATGGGTGAACCGATTTTTATCAAAACAGAAGAAAACGGTTTAGGCACCAAAAAGCGATCCCAACTATTTAAAACGTAAGCCGAATTTGCTGAAAAAGTCATTGGAATGATTGGCACACCGGCTACCATTGCCATGTACACAACTCCCATTTTTAATTGATGCCGGGGGCCTGTCGGTCCATCTGGTATGATAACCGCACTATTGCCATTTTTCATCGTTTTCACCATTTCTTGAACAGCTTTGGAACCACCACGGGTGCTACTTCCCCTGATTGTACGATAACCCAACCGATGTAAGCTTCTCGCAATCATCTCCCCATCCAGATGCTGGCTGACAAGAACAATCAGTTTTTTATGGCGAAAGCGAAATAAAGGCATTAATAAGCGGCCGTGCCATGCTGAAATCAAATAAGGTAAGCCCTGGTTTTCAAGTTCAAGCAAATGATGTAGACCATCGCATTTTAACTTCACGGTTTTTCCAAGAAGAAATATAATTACCCACCCAAAAGTAACAGCAATATTAAACTCAATCTTTTTCCTGAGTGGTAAACCGGATAGAGAACTCACGAACCCTCACTTAGTATTGAGGCAGCCAATTTTGCCACGCGGGCAGAAGCTCCTGCGGTACCTAATTTTTGGCGAACTAATTCAAATCCTGCGCACATCTCGTTACGTACTTTTTCATCTTTCATAATATCATTCAGGACAGGAGCTATTTTTTCGGCCTTGAAGTCATATTGAATAAACTCAGGTACAACCAATTTGCCGGCAACAATATTTACCAACGAGATGTTTTCAATTCTTATGAATATTTTTTTTATAATCCAATATGTAATTGGTGAGACTCGATACACAACAACAAATGGAGTATTTAGAATTACGGATTCCAGCGTTGAGGTACCGGAAGCAACAATAGACAGAGCGGAATATCTCATCAATGCCTGGTTGTCTAAAACATTCGTAATGGAAGTGCCTTCCAAGTGCTTTGCGTAAATTTCAATAGGCAAATTATCTGCTAAACTTAATCCAATCTTAAAATTGGGATTGCTTTGTACAAAGAGATGTGCCGTTTTGACCATTTCAGGTAGATTTCGCTGAATCTCCTGCTCACGGCTGCCTGGAAACAATCCCAAAATTGGGTTATCACTGGGAAGATTATATTTCGATAGAAACTCTTCTCTACCTAACTTGACTTCCACACTTTCCAAAAGTGGATGGCCAACGAATGTTGATTGAATTCCGTGTTTTGAAAATAATGATTGCTCAAAATCAAAAATTACGGCCATGTGGTCCACACATTTCGCAATTTTTTTGATTCGCCCTGAACCCCAGGCCCAAACCTGTGGGCTAATATAATACAAAACTTTAATTCCTCTTGAGTGTGCATATTGAGCAATTTTCAAATTGAATCCAGGATAATCAATCAAAATGACCAATTGGGGATTCTTTGTTTCTATCAACTCCTTCAAATGATTGATTGCTTTGTGAATAAATGGTAAATGTTTGACAACTTCCCAAATCCCGATGATGCCCATTTGTGAAATGTCATATACAGTATCTACACCCGCATCACGCATAGAGGGTCCACCAATGCCAAAAACATTTAAGGCAGAATCTATCTTCAAAAGCTCCCTCACAAGAGCAGAGCCATGGTGATCTCCGGATTTTTCCCCGGCAATGATTAAAACCGTATCCATTCTAATTCCTATAGTACCGGATAAGAATTTTTATGATTATTGATTTTGATTTGTTGTAGTATTTGATCAGCAATTTCTAACGCTCGTAGTCCATCTTCTCCGGTGACAATAGGTTTATTCCCTTTTTGGATGGCATCTACAAAAGCAATTAATTCTGCTTTTAAAGCATTTTTTTCTTCATCCTTCTTTTTTTCATAAGTGATTTGTTTACGATATCCATCTTTTTCGATTACACCCCAGGGGATTGGTGTGGTAGCTGCCATATTCTGAGGAAGTTCTTTTAATGCGTACACTTCCGTAAGGCCAATCAGAAAATCCATTGAAATGTACGAATTTTGTTGAAAAAGGCGCATTTTCCGCATCTTTTTTAATGAGATTCGACTAGCCGTTAAGTTAGCGACACAGCCATTTTCGAATTGGATTCGTGCATTGGCAATATCTTCAGAATCTGAAATAACAGACACACCATTGGCATCTATTCGCTTAATCGGGCTATTGACGATTGTCAATACCAAATCAATATCATGAATCATTAAATCCAATACAACAGCTACATCAGACCCACGGAGATCAAAAGAAGCCAGCCTATGGGCTTCTATGAACATAGGATTGGTTTCCTCCAGGACCAAACAACGAAAGGCAGGATTGAATCTTTCGATGTGACCAATCTGTAATGGGATTAAATTCTTAGAAGAATATTCGACCATTTGTTTGGCTTCCCGGATAGTCGCCGCAATTGGCTTTTCAATAAAGGCAGCCTTGCCATGCTGCATAGCCAATAGTCCAACTTCAAAATGACTTATGGTAGGCACAGCAATCGTTACGGCATCAACCCGTTCTAATAGGTCCGTACAATTCTTAAAATACTCGATATCATATTCCGATGCCATTTTGGTTCCATGGTTGAAATCGATATCATGAACTCCGATAATTTCCGCATTAAGAATCTGCATAAGGTTTTGTAAATGGAAAATTCCAAGTTTACCAACTCCAATAACACCAATTTTCACCCTATTCAAAAATCCTCCTTGCTAAATATTGTGGATCTCAGACTCAGAAAGCAGACAATTTTGAAAGTGTAATACTTCCTATTTTCGGCTGGTATATTTACTTTTATGTTTTTCAATCTCATCCCGGATTTCAGCCGCTAATTCAAATTCAAGTTTAACAGCAGCCGTATGCATTTCTTTTTCTAAAAATTCCAAAGTTTCTTCAATAGCCATATTCTCACGAGGTAACCTGATGGATGAAGCTTTCTTCCATTTCACGGTTTTTGCATCAGCGACTCGTGTTGTTTCCATAACATCATCGATGGATTTGTAAATCGTTGTAGGCGTCAAATTATTATCGACATTATTTTGATGTTGAATGGCACGGCGGCGATTAGTCTCATCGATTACTTTTTTCATTGAATCGGTTATCACATCGGCATAAAAAATTACCTTGCCATTAACATTGCGTGCAGCTCTGCCGGCAGTCTGCAGAAGAGATCTTTCTGATCTTAAAAATCCTTCTTTATCTGCATCAAGAATGGCTACAAGGGCAACTTCCGGAAGATCAAGTCCTTCTCGTAACAGATTTATTCCGACAAGTACATCAAATTCAGCCAATCTTAAATCACGCAATATCTGGACCCGATCAAGAGCATTGATTTCAGAATGAAGATATCGTACACGCACCCCAGAATCTGCCAAATAATCGGTTAAGTCTTCGGCCATTCTTTTCGTCAAAGTGGTTATCAATGTTCGTTCTTTGTTTTCTGCTCTTTCTTTTGTCTCAACAATCAAATCATCAATTTGGCCTTTGGTTGGTCTGATTTCAATTTCAGGATCAATTAATCCGGTAGGCCGAATGATTTGTTCTACCACAACTCCTTTGGATTTTTCCAATTCAAATTCTGCAGGTGTGGCAGAGACAAAAAGAACTTTATCAACCACGGATTCAAATTCCTCAAACGTCAGAGGCCGATTATCTAACGCGGAAGGTAGTCTGAAACCATGTTCAACCAGTACCTCTTTTCTGGAGCGATCACCACTATACATTGCACCAATTTGCGGAACTGTTGCATGGGATTCATCTATGATGGTTAAGAGGTCCTTTGGAAAAAAATTGAAGAGAGTAAATGGCCGCTCACCCGCTTGGCGATCTGTTAAATGTCTCGAATAGTTTTCGATTCCCGAACAATACCCTAACTCTTCCATCATTTCGATGTCATAATTCGTTCGCATTTCTAATCTCTGCGCTTCGAGTAATTTATTCTGAGTGCGCAACTCTGTCAATCTTTCTTGCAATTCAAGACGAATCGATTCAATTGCTTTCTCCATCCGAGGTTGGCTGGTAACATAATGTTTTGCAGGATAGAGTGCGAGCCGCGGCATATCACTTATTATCTCTCCGGTCAATTGATTCACATTGTAAATCGAATCCACTTCATCGCCAAATAATTCAATGCGAATTGGTATTTCATCATAAGCTGGAAAAATTTCAATTACGTCTCCCCTTACGCGAAATGTTCCACGGTGAAAATCAAAATCATTCCTGGTATAATGAATATCCACCAATTTTCTGAGGATTGCATCTCTTTCAATGTTTTGTCCGCGTTCCAAATACAGCATCAGGTTTTTGTACTCATCCGGCGAACCCAATCCATAAATACAGGAAACCGAAGCTACGATAATCACATCTTCCCGTTCCAATAAAGCGCTTGTGGCTTTCAATCGTAATCGATCAATGTCATCATTAACTGATGAATCCTTTTCGATATAAGTATCAGTAGTCACCATATAAGCTTCGGGTTGATAATAATCAAAATAGCTTATAAAAAAACCAACCGCATTATTAGGAAAAAAGGTCTTGAACTCGCCATATAATTGTGCGGCCAAGGTTTTATTGTGAGAAATGATTAATGTTGGCCGGCCAAGGTTCGCAATTACGTTGGCCATCGTGAAGGTCTTTCCCGATCCGGTAACTCCTAACAATGTTTGAAATTTATCTCCTCGCTGGAAACCTTCTGATAATTCTTGAATAGCTTTTTCTTGATCACCTTTGGGAGTAAAATGTGTCTTCAGTAAAAATTTGTCCATAATACCAAAAAATTCTCATTTATCATTATTCAACAGAATATTTAATATAGAAGTGAACTAAAGTAAAATCAAGGACGATTGGGCTGTTACAATTCCTTCAATTGAAACTAGCACGGGTTTTTAAATTGACTGTGTGCAACTTTGCCAGTATTATTTAGGTCATTAATTTTTATATTAACGTGAGTTCTATAAAAGTGAATCCGTGGTCGACTCCGCTCACCATGGCTTAAATTCGGCTGCCTGAGCGGAGTCGAAGGCTGCAAATTTTGAATGCTTTCCTTAAGCTTAATTAAATTATATGGAACTCACGTTGTATTATGAATTCAATCAACTCAATGGAGAATTGAATGCAAGCTATTATGATGGTAGCAGGAAAAAGCACTAGAACCTACCCTCTAACCCTTACAAGGCCAAAGCCACTATTACCGGTACTTAACAAACCGTCGATTTATTATAACCTCGATCAATTGGTAGATATTGTTCAAGAAGTCATTTTGATTGTCGGTTATCGTAAAGATATGATTCAAGAAACCCTGGGTTCAAATTACAAAGGCATTAAACTAACTTATGTTGAACAAAAAGAACAATTGGGCACCGGACATGCTGTTTTACAAGCGGCACATTATGTGACTGATAGATGTATCGTGATGAATGGGGATGATTTATTCGCAAAAAGCGATATTATGAAATTATTGCATTTTCGCTATGCTGCGTTGGCAATGATCGTTAAAGATCCATCGTTATATGGCGTGTACCAGGTAAATGATGAAGGCATAGTTCTGAACTTGGTTGAAAAGCCAAAAGAAAATATTGGTAACCTAGCTAATGTCGGCTGCTATCTTTTTGATTCTTCTATTTTTAATGAACTTGAGAAAACGCCGTTAAGTGAACGTGGAGAAATCGAACTTACTTCCGCTGTACTCAATATTGCCAGACAACAACCGTTTCAAGTAATCTCTTTGAAAGAATATTGGTTGCCAACAGGATATCCGTGGGATTTATTAAAGACTCAAACCTATTTTTTTGAACATAATTTTGATCACATAATAGATGGTCATTTGGAAAATTCCGTGGAATTAAATGGCACCCTCCAACTTGGTCATGATAGTATTATCCAAGAAAGTGTAACTATTGAAGGTCCGGTTTGCATAGGCTCCAATTGTGTAATCGGTAAATCCTCAAAAGTCGGGCCACACACAACGATTGGTAACAATACACAGATCGGAACTAGATGCCAGATAGAGAATTCAATAATCATGGGTTCAAGCAAAATTGGCAATTTATGTAAAATTTCACATTCTGTTCTCGGAGAAAGAGTCAATCTCGGTGAGAGTTGTATTCTAAAACACGCTTCTAAAGATCATCTAACAATAAAAAGTAAAATTAAAAACCAGGTGATCGATACAGGCCTAACAAACCTGGGAGCAACTCTGGGTGATGATGTTCTTTTAGCAGATCATAACCAAATAGAACCGGGTAAAAAAATTTGGCCAAAAATTAAAACGAAAGTGGGGCAGCATATTGAGAATGATTTGATGGGGAATTAAACTCATTTATTTTCAATTTATTTTCTGGTAAATTCGTTGGATGGATGGCAAATTCCATCGTAAATTAAAGCTTTATAAAAATAGAAAATTTAATTAAAACTAGTTTTTAGTTTCAACCAAAGAAGGAATCTATAAAATGGTAATGCAAAAATTAAGAGGATCCGTTGCCAAAATATTTGTGTGGGTCATTGCCGGCTCTTTTGTCGGCTTAATCGTGTTCGAATGGGGCATGGACATTACGGGGTTGAGAACCCGAACTAACGTGCTGGGTGAAGTTGATGGTGAAAAAATTATGGCCGACCAATATTACCAAAGTATTCAAAACATTATTGATTTTAGAAGGAGCCAGGGAAACGGAGAAATTACCGACCAGGAAATGGATCAGATAGAAAACCAGGTTTGGGAAGTGATGATACAGGAAATATTAATGCTAAGAGAAATTAAGCGCAGAGGAATAGCTGCGACTGATAGTGAGGTAATATCCATAATTAAAGATAATCCACCTGACCTCATTAGGACAAATGAAACCTTCCAGACAGATGGTTATTTCGATATGGTAAAATATCGTCAAGCCCTTTCAGACCCCAGAAATGATTGGCTGCCTGTTGAACAATATATCAGATCAACGCTTCCTTACCAAAAATTACAAAATCTCATTTCTGCCGCTACGATTATCACTCCCGAACAAATTAGATGGGAATATGTAAAGAAAAATGAAAAAGCAAATGTGAAATATATTTTCTTTAATCCTAATGACTACATTTCAGAGGATATTCAAATTGACGAAAATGATATAGAAACCTACTATAATGAAAATCAGGAGAAATACAGGGAAGTAGAAAAACGAAGAATAGATTATGTTCTATTTCCTTTAATTCCAACCGCTTATGATTCTCAAGCAGTGTTGAATGAAGCACAGGATCTGCTTGTTAGGATAAACAATGGCGAGGATTTTGCCTCCCTCGCGGAAACCTTTTCTGAAGATCCTACTGCACAAGGATCAGGTGGTAGCCTTGGATTTTTTGGGAAAAACGCCATGGTGAAACCGTTTGAAGACGCAGCATTTGGTGCAAACGTAGGAGAAGTCGTCGGTCCGATTGAAACCCAGTTTGGGCTCCACCTGTTAAAAGTAGAAGAGAAAAAAACTGAAGATGGTGAAGAAAAAGTACGTGCCAGTCATATTCTTTTGAAATTTGAACCTGGGAGTCAAACTCAAAGAGATTTGCAAACCAAAGCAATGTTATTCGCAATGGATGCAATTGCATTAGAAGATGATGAGTTAGACGAATTAATCGCCAATGACTCCACATTAACCATCATTAGTTCTGCTTTTTTTAATGCCGGCGGCTTTATACCCGGCATCGGCTTTTCGAACGACATCAGTCAATTTGTGTTTAATTCTGAAATAGGAGCGGTCCGTGAGGAGCCATTTGAAACCGATCAAGGGTTTATTGTTGCCTCTGTTAGTGAAATTCAAGAAAAAAGAATTAAACCAATCGATGACGTTCAAATTAGTATTCGTAATATTCTACGAGCTGATATGCGTAAAGAAATGGCTCACCAAAAAGCAGCAAAAATTAGATCAAGAATGACTGTCTCGGATGATTTCGAACGAATTGCGGCCGAAGATTCCCTGGAAATCAAAACCACTACTAACTTTACGAGGGATGAAACCATTCCTTCAGTTGGTAGGGACCCCGAATTCATCGGAACGACTTTCTCTTTGAATGATAATGAAATTTCAGAACCGGTTGAGGGGATTCGAGGATATTACCTGATTAAGCTAGTCAATAAGCTAGCCATAGATGAAGCAGGATTCGAGACACAAAAAGCTTTACTTTATCAACAATTATTGAATCAAAAACGGCAACAATCATTTACATATTGGTATGCTCATCTAAAAGAACAAGCTGAAATAAAAGATTCACGGCCAAACAGATCTTAAAAGAAATAGGTTGTTAACAATCCAATTTTTAATCTCTCATTGCTAGGCCATTCAATCTACTGTTGAGAGCTCGTGATGTATTTAATCGATATTTAGGATGGCCTTATTTCTGCCTGAACTTTTTCTTAAATTTATTTAACGAAATTACAACCCCTTTTGCAAAAACATTCCTTTTAAAATTGATCTGATATCGCCCTGGTTACTTTTGCAGTCGTTTAAGTTCTACCAAAAATTCTTCTTTGCTTTCAAATTTATGATAAACAGATGCGAATCGAATGTAGGCAACGTCATCAATTTTTCGTAGATGTTTCATTACGCAATCGCCTACTATATGAGCTTCAATTTCCCTAGTTTTTAAATCTTGCAACTCCCCTTCAATTTGACCCACAATTTGATCTATTTGTTCTGCCGAAATTGGCCGTTTATTGCAAGCTCTTACAATTCCTTTTTGTAATTTTTTCCGATCAAAAGCCTCTCGAATACCCCCGTGCTTAATGATAACAATAGGTAAATCGACAACAAATTCTTTCGTTGTGAATTTTCTCTTACAATTTAAACAATTACGTCTTCGTCTTATGATGTATCCATTTGTTATTTCCCGGGAGTCAATGACTTTATCGGAATTTACGCCGCAATATGGACATTTCATATTTAAGTCCCAACTTTAATTAGGCAGTGTATATAATGGAAATTGTTCACACAAATTTTGGACTTCATTTTGAACTTCCCTTGTAATATTTTCATCATCAGGAGAAGTTAATATCTTATCGATGAGCGATGCAATGATTCGCATTTGTTCTTCCTTCATCCCTCTTGTGGTCAACGCCGGTGTACCAATACGAATTCCACTGGTTACAAAAGGACTTTGGGTATCAAATGGAACCATATTTTTATTTGCCGTTATTCCCGAATTCTCCAATGCACGTTCTGCTATTTTACCTGTAATTCCACGGTTGCTTAAATCAACAAGAATCAAATGTGTATCAGTTCCCCCGGAAACAATATCATAACCTTTTTCCAATAACTCGGCAGCCATCGTTTTCGCATTTTGAATAACCTGTTTTGAATACTCAATAAAACCAGGTTGAAGGGCTTCTTTAAATGCAACTGCTTTTGCAGCAATCACATGCATTAAGGGACCACCTTGAATACCCGGGAACACAGCACTATCGATCAACTCCGACCATTTTCTAACCTTGCCTTTGGGTGTGGTTATGCCCATATCATTTTCACCATCTCTACCTACCATTATCATTCCGCCGCGTGGCCCTCGTAATGTTTTATGAGTCGTAGTCGTTACAACATGAGTGTAGGGTATGGGACTTTTTATGAGTCCGGATGCTATTAAGCCAGCCGGATGTGCGATATCTGCCATTAATTTTGCCCCGGTTTGATCAGCAATGAGACGAAATGCTTTGTAATCAATTTCTCTTGAATAAGCGCTTGCACCAGCGAGAATCAACTTTGGTCGCTCTTTCTTAGCCAGCGATTCTACTTCATCCATATCAATATAACCTGTATCTCTACGAACCCCATAAGGAATAATCTTAAAATATTTCCCGGAAATATTAACTGGGCTGCCATGGGTTAAGTGTCCACCGTGTGCTAAATTCATCCCCATAATTTTATCACCAGGTTTTAGAAATGCCAGGAAAGCAGCCATGTTTGCTTGAGCGCCAGAATGCGGCTGAACATTTACATGATCTGCATCAAATAATTGTTTAGCGCGTTCGCGTGCGAGATTTTCGGCAATATCCACAAACTCACAGCCCCCATAATATCTTTTGGATGGTAATCCCTCGGCATATTTATTCGTCATTACATTTCCAAGCGCCTGGGCTACAGCTAAGCTAACAAAATTCTCCGAAGCGATTAACTCAAGCACATTGTTTTGCCGACGAATTTCTCCTACTATGGAATCATATACTTCAACATCCGTATCTCGCAATTCATCATACCGAAACATGCTTAAATCCTTTAGGACACTATTAAAAAAAATTGGCGTCATACAGACGCCAATTTTTCATCAAACTAATATAAACTTTCAAAAGAGCAATATGAAATTAATCTCCACTTAAATCCATTTGTAGCAAGCTTCTTTAGGTTCTGTATAAGTATTCATGAATTTATCTTCTGCCGTCGGTAAATTTCCTTCAATACCTTTCATATGTCTTTCAGCTTGTCCTTTCATAAATGGATCACGAGAGGCTTTTTTAAATTCATTGTAAGCTTTTTGATAAACCAATCGATCATCATATTTAAATGAACCCTTTTTATCAACGCAAGTTTTAGCTGCTTCTTGATAAGTTTTACCAATTGAAATAAAGGCTAGTCCACTGTTTCTATCGATTTTAAGTGCCCTCCTGGCCCAATTTCTGGCTGTAGTATAACGAATTTGAGTCCGGTAAACGTCAGACATTTTGATTATAACATTGATATTATTCTTATCCAAATTTAGAATTTTTTGGAGGACATTCAGTGCGCTGCTATAATTTTCTGTGTTGAGATGAGCTTCCACAACATTATTCAAAGCATCAGTGTTTTTAGGTTCTTTTTGCAACAAACGATTAAACATAACTATAGCTTTAGGATAATTACCTTCATCAAAATAAACCGTTGCCAATTCGTACATTAGACCAGCATCTTCGGGATTCTCTTCTAACATTTTTTCTTTACTAGCTAATGCATCTTCACTTCTTCCGGTGGCACTGTACATCCCGGTCAATGTGTCCTTGGCATCTCGATCATTTGGCTCTAATTTAGTATAATTCTCATATTGCTCAATAGCGAGATCAATTTGTTGCGTACGTCGATATAAATCCCCAAGTATTTTATAAATTTCAGATTTGTCAGTTTGTAATTCAGAGACTTTTTTATAATGTTTTATCGCACCATCAAATTGATTTCTCTTCCGAAACATGAAACCTAAACTCTCGTGCAAGTAAATATTATCCGGGAAGTATTTTAATCCCTGCTCAAGAGCACTTTGGGCGCTATCCGGCATATTAGCTTTGACATAGCAATTTGACAGGCGTGCATAAATATCATTGTAATGAATTTTATCAGCTAATTGCATTTCAGGATCTAATTGGATGACTTTCATTATATAACGTTTTGCATCAGTATAGTTTTCGTTTTTGTAGTACTCGAAAGCCGTACTCCAATTTTTAGTAATCTCAAATTCTTTGACTTTTTGAAGAGAATCTTCAATCGCTTTTTTCCTCTCCGGACTCATAGCCTGCTTGGTTCCTGCTGACTGTGTACAACCGATTGTATAAATAAGATAGAGAAGAAATGGCCCTAATAAAATTCCCCAAACAGAAAACGTTTTCCGACTTAATTTAAGTTTTTTCTTCAATTGATGACCTCCGATTTTTTTTTGAACATATTTCTAGTTGAATTCTAAACATCAATGCAAAATTAAGTAAATAATAGTTCTAATGTCAAGGTATTTTTGAAGGATTTGTTACAAGAATTACATGTATTAATTTTGGCTTATTATCGCTGGAACCACAACTCACCGCCGGTAACATAAAAGCTAAGTCGAAATATCTGTTCCTCGAAAGTATTATCAGATACGCTGCCTCGTTTACCATATTCAATTGCCAGATCAATTGATCCGCTACGGCTGGCAAAAGGTATTCCTAACCCGGCAGTCACAAAAATAGTTGATAATTCTCTTCCTGAATAATCAAGCACATATGGTTGCTCCATTGCGAAACCAATTCTGTATTTGCTTCTCTGAAGAAACTTAGCGAATTTATCCACTGCTGGAGTATATTCCAGACCGAAGGAAATCCGCTCAAAATTAGTAAATTCCGAAATACTATTTTGAGTATTTGAGGGATATGTACTCCAATCTTGATTTACATAATCAAATGCCAAAAGAAATTTCTGCTTCATTTGATAAGAAATTCCAACTCCCCACAAACCTGGAAAATCAAAATCAGAGGTGCTGGTAATAGTTTGATTACCGAAATAAACTTCTTCAAAATTTCGACTCAAATCGTATTTAGTTTCATAAACTCCACCGATGTTTAATCCTTTTATTGGATTTAGTACAGCACCAAACCTTGTGCTAAATCCTTTAAATCTTGAACTAAATTCGTCACGTGTGTCTATGAAGCGTTCACTTACATAATTAACTCGCCAATCTTCATTGGCTTTCCCAAACACATAGCTGAAACTGACTCCCAATCGCAATCTGGAATGAATTTTAAATCCACTTGAAATAAAAACACGATTAAGACCCCCAAAGCTGTTCACAGACGTAGTGTAGTCGTAAACACCTATTGTATCTAGCGTTTCGAAACTATAATTTATTTTGGTAATCGGTTGCAAACCAAAGCCAATTCCGATTCCGGAAGATATTGGAAATGCTCCCATAAACCCGTTAAAATTAGCATAATTTGTTTTATGTTTTTGGTTGCTATTTTCTATATTTAGAGTTTGCATAATAAATTGGGAAGAAAATCGGACCCGGTTAATTCCCGCCAAAGCAGCAGGGTTTAACCAATTTAAATCATTTGGATCTGAGATCGCAATAATCGCTCCGCCCATTCCTGTTGCGCGATTCCCATAATAATGATACTGAAGCCCAAGCCCCCGTAGCGAATAAATCGAACCATCTGCAAAAGAAACTGTTGAGCATGAAAGGGAAAAAATAAAAAAAACTAAAACTTTATTTAACTTCTGAAACATGAAGCCTCCATTAATTGCTTTGGGATACTGGTGGAAGAGTATAGAATATTTCCGCTCTGGGTTTATTGGTTGAATCCGCTTCGCTCGTATATAGCAATGTTCTAAAGATGCTTCTGGTAGGATCCAAAGTAGCTATACGAAATCCGAAATCTTCCTTTTTCTCATTGATTGCCAACTGAAGCAACGCAGTAATTTCAACGGTCAACTGCGGGCCGTTATTGTAATTCGTAAGGCCAATAACTGTGGAGTCAACCTCACCGGTAAATTGACCATCACTCAAAATTGCGATTATCCTTGTAAGCGAAAAGAAAGTTTCAGTAGACGGAAAAATTGAATTAGCTGTATCAACTTTCATAACAATATTTGCAAAATTGATCGTGGCATTATCCGGGATGTCCGGAAAAGAAAAACTGATAAATAACTCCGATTCCAATCCAGTTGAAATAGAATGCCGATCGGCAGGTATGGCTTCAAAGGTGAAAACTGAAGAAGCATCAGAATCTGATAATGTAACATTTTTTGTGGAATCATTTTCAATATAGGTCAAAGCTAAAATAGGCCCAAGACTTTTTTCATCAGATGAATATACGAATATATCTTCTGCATTCGGAGCCAAAACCAGGACACCATTGTTAGAACCGGGTTGGTCTAACCAACGTTGAACAAGCTCTTCGGAAATACGAATCGTATCCAGGCCAGTACTATCTATAGCAAATGTTACACTACCCAAAAGTTCTGTTCCGGATGACAATAAAATTGCCGCCGGATCGACGTTTTCAGTTGTCCAAGAAGTTGTCACCTCATGAGCTTCAACAGAAATGCTGTTTGTAGAATCACCGGTTATATTGCCAATTTGATTAAAAATCAATAAGGCTTCTTTAATAGTGCCGGATATATTATCACTGATTGACTCAAATTTAACGACTATCCCACTTTCTACGCCCCTATATTTTCCGACTAATAATTGGTCACTTGTCCCTATCTCAGGGACTGCCTTATCTACTGTTGTTTCATTTTCGGCGCCAACCAATTCGACTTTCAGAACGGAAATAAATTCACTTCTCTCAACATCACTTAAACTGAAGGGGTTATCCGAAGATGAACAGGAAATGGAAACTGAAAGCAGTAACAATAAAAACAATTGGGGGGTGATTATTTTTCTCAAAAAACTTGCTCCTTCTTACATCAAATAAATAATGAATACTATTTTTTTACTGGAGTTCAATCGTAAAGTTCCTCTGATACAACAGTCCCTCTGGCAAACACGGTCCGGCCTTTTTTAATGACCATTTCAACCAGGTTAAAT
>JADFJB010000056.1 GCA_022566355.1 candidate division KSB1 bacterium | reverse complement strand
TAGGTGCTAAAGGCATAGGCGCTTATGGAATACCCAGAGCGCTTATTCCTTCGCTAGCTTTGGTGTTTTATAACTATATCCAGGGAAAAATTGCCCGAAACGTGTTTGAAATGGAAGAAAGTTCTTATAGTCTCCTCGAAATGGTTCGTGAAAAGGAGATTGTAAAACATGAAATTTGAATATAAAAACAAAAGAATCACGACCTTTACGGCCGCTTCATTAACGGATATCGTTTTTCTCCTTCTCATTTTTTTTCTGCTTACATCCTCATTTGTAGTACAGCCTGGTATCAAAGTTCAATTACCGAAAGCGACGCCAACCCCTGTTGATACCGAAGGGAAAATATTTTTAACCATAACACAAGATGGCTTGATCTTTCTTAATGAAGAACGACTTCAGAAAAATGAATTGGGTCAAAGCATTCGTGAACTTTTGCAAAAAAATGCCGGTCTGGTTGTGGTGATTCAGGCAGATAAAAGATTGACACTGGAAAAGGCCATTGAAGTGATTGACATCATAAAGCTGGCAGGAGCTGAAAAGTTTGTCATCGCAACGAATCCAATTTGAAGGTGTGAATTCGTTGCTTCAAAGACACAAAATCACAGAGTTTTTAGGTATGAAATAATAATGATTTGCTTAAACAAATTTTAGATATTAATGAATATTGCTTTGGCAACTTTACGCCTTGTGGCAAATTTGATGATTAATTTGGATAGTTGATAATTTGGAAGACGAACCTAAAAAATCCGGCAATTTAGAAAACCAAGGGCATAACCAAAGCCTGGGGAAAACATTTGTTTATTCAGGATTGGCTCATATCCTTCTTTTATTGATTTTCTATTTTACGACTGTTTCTACCAGTTTAAGCCTACCGGAGTTTGTTGAAATTAATTTTGTCCGGACCGGCCAACCAACTAAACGACCGGTTAAACCCCGCACGGAACCGGTGATTGAAAAGAAAGAAGATCCTGCCCCACAAGAGAAAACAGTAGATGAAGTTGGTGTCCCCAAAGAAATTCAGCTTCCCAAACGAAGAATGCTTGAAGACAAAACACCTGATTTACAAGCGGTAACGAATAAAAAAAGAACCCCCGGTGTAGTTCCTTCAGTAACTCCACAAAAAGAAGGGACTGCAAAAGAGACTTTTAAACCAGGTACTTTTACAGAGGAGAAGGAAGATTTCCAACCGGGTAACCTGAAAGACCAAACACAACCGAATGCAGGGTCAAACCCGGGAATTGAATCCAGTTTATTCGAGATTGAAGGAAAAGCTGCGGAAAGAAAGATCCTGATAAAAATATTGCCAGAGTACCCGCAAGGATACAATAAAGAAGCGCTGATCAAATTTAGATTTAAAGTCCTGGCAAACGGCCATGTCGCTCAAATTATCCCAATCATGAAATATGACGCGGTTTTAGAAGCGAATGCTTTATCTGCATTTACGCGCTGGCAGTTCAATCCCCTGCCCCGTAATGTACCGCAAGATCCAGTTGAGGGGACCATTACGTTTCGATACAAACTTAGGTAAAGGTATATTACTTTGATTCATGAAAATGGATATTGACCAATTTGTTCTGAAATAAGACCATCCACTTTTATACCCAGCACCAGATTATTGATCATTCTTAATTGGTCATCGATCATCGTAAATTGCTAATTGCTCATTGCTCATTGTAATTTGATTAGTCTCATGAAAAAAACAAATAGCTAAGTTGATTCGTTTTTATTTCATCTATTATTTTAATTTTGTTTATCTTGTTGATCATGAATAATTTCTTTATATAGGGCTAACAAAATTGAATTGGAGTCATCTCTACGCAAGTCGCATCGATGCAATAGGACATTCCGATGTAGTCGCTATCTTAAAACTGGCTGAACGATCTGAGATCATTTCTTTTGCCGGCGGTCTTCCGGATCCGACAACATTTTTCCTGGAAGAAATCAAAGAAATTTTTGAAGAAATAATAACTCAAAGAGGACCTACTGTTCTTGGTTATGGGCCTATCCCCGGTATTGCTCCTCTTAGAGATTGGCTGGCACAACGTATGACTTTGTCAGGCAGGCAATCTAAACTTGAAGAATGCCTGGTAACAACAGGTGGAATTGCAGCGTTAGACCTGGTTTGTAAAGTATTCATTGACCCTGGTGATGTTGTTATTGTAGGTGAACCAACTTATGTAGCCGCCCTCCATGTTTTTAAAAGTTACCAGGCGCGATTCGCCGGCATTCCACTGGATGATAAAGGAATGCAACCAGAGGCACTACTTGCGACCCTTAAAAACTTAAGACAAAACTCACAGCATGCTAAATTTATTTACTTGGTCCCCACTTTTCAAAATCCATCCGGTGTTACACTTTCAGAAGATAGACGAAATAAAATCATACAAATCGCCAACGAATATTGTGTGCCAATTATTGAAGATGAAGCTTACCGCGATTTATGTTTTGAAGGTCAATCACCGCAAATGTTAGCATCTCTAGACCCTCAGAATGTAATTCATATCAATACCTTCTCAAAGATCTTTAACCCGGGTGTACGTTTAGGCTGGATAACTGCGTCGAAAGAATTAATTAACACGTTGATATTGGCCAAGCAAGGCCAGGATCAGTGTGCTTCAACTATCGGACAATATTTACTGTTTTCTTTTGCTGAAAAAGGGCTAATTCAACGACAAACATCAGCTGCAATTGAGATTTATCGACGAAAAAGAGATGCCATGTTAGCTGCTCTTGAAAAGCACTTCCCTCAAGATACACATTGGACAAAACCTCAAGGTGGGTTTTATACCTGGGTTACTTTATCAAAACACTTTGACACTGAAGCGCTTTTACCAAAAGCAATTGAAGGATCATCCGTTGCATATGTACCAGGACCGGCTTTTTATCATAATCGTAGTGGGAAAGAACGAATGCGGCTTTGCTATAGCTATGTTCCGGAATCACAAATCGAGGAAGGAATTAAGAGACTTGGGCAACTCTTATCCGCAGATTAGGTTTGAATCTGAGAACCATCGAATTCGAATGCTTTAATTCAAGATATATCAGCAACCGGATTTAATGCCTGGACCAAAATACAAAGCGGTACTCTTTGATCTTTACACAGCTTTATTGAACTCCTGGAAACTATGGAATAATGTAGCCGGCTCAGAGAAAACCGGTCTAGCCTGGCGTCAAAAATATCTTGAACTTACTTACAAAGCTGGTAAGTACCTTTCCTATGATTCAATCATCGAAAAATCGGCTCAACAGGTAGGCCTTTCCTCCACGCATTCAGATCAAATAATCGATCGTTGGGGTTACTTGGAACCCTGGCCGGAGACACATTCTGTGCTAAATAAATTGAACCTGAAAATTCCCATTGCTGTTGTTACAAATTCATCCATTGAACTTGCAAAAATAGCGATTCCTTGTACTGGAATATCCATTCAAATTGTAGTCACATCTGAGGAAGCTGGTTACTACAAACCAAATCCAAAGCCATACTTGCTGGCCTTGGAGAGATTAGGATTTCCTGCAGCGGAAGTATTATTTGTCGCCGGTTCTGCTGCGGATGTGGCTGGAGCTATGAGAGTTGGGATGCCGGTTTATTGGCATAACCGGATTGGATTATCAGCTCTGAACAATACGATTAAACCACTTTATGTTTCCACCTCGTTAGATCGCCTGTTGGAGTTGGCATAAGTGAATTATTTTCCACTTGCTTTGTTCACAATAGTTATTAATTCTAAAAAAAGGAATATGTCTTTCCAGTTGATTTATTCCCTCCTATATTGATAAATTCCTAAATAATGTAAAAATAAAACTAACATTAAGGATATAGCTATGCTAGCAATCACAGTCAAAAACATTCCAATTGATATATATGAGAGTCCGGATCGATCAAATTGCTGTTTAATGCTTTGAAGGCGGGATACAAGATTACTGAAAAACTAGCCATTGAGTATGAGCTGGAAAGATTGTTTTTAGATCCGGATCCTGAAGAAGAAAGCACCTGGATCCATGTCTTGACTGCAAATCATTTTTTTACACGTGATCTTTTTATGAAGGTTTTTTTTAAAACCAATTCTATTATTGATCGAAAAAATATACAGGCTGTTTTTGTGTACAGGTATCGACCGCCTTTTGGCACTTTCCAGATCGCATTCCAGCGTGGAACTGCAGAATTTGGTGAGCGCTCCGATCAGGGCAATACACTCTTTTTAAAACTAACTACCGTTTTATGAATTGAAACTTAAGATTTATTACTGTCTTGAGTCATTGTTTGAGCAATAGTTGTAAACAGTATATAAAGTTCTTGACATGTGTGCTGTTGAAGATTGTATAGTTTATAGTTAGTATCTGAACGAAAACTCTTTGCCCATACCACTCATTGTCATTTCGATCCCGCCACACGGCGGGAGAGAAATCTTATAAGTTTCTATAATTTTAATATCTTAGCATTATTTCGTGAAAAAGATTTCTCCTCAGCTTCGCTTCGTCGAAATGACAAATGATGAGTTTTCGGTCAGACACTAGTTAGTCTATGTGGGTAGAGGGGTGTGTTAAACCCCTATTACTAAAAACACATCTGAAGAATGGGAATTAAAGTGAACTATATTGGATTGATTTTAAAAGCAACTAGCTGCAATTATTCTGTCGTGACTTTTGTAGTATTCTTTAATGGTTTTACTAATGATGCCTTAAACATGGATATTTTTATCTGATGAGTATTAAGAATAAAAAAGATGTAGAGGAAATGGTCAGGGTTTATAAAGTTAAAATATAACGGGCTCGATTAAGTAACAGGGGTATAGCGATTACCATAGATATAGATAATATTTTACATGGTTTTATGAATGACTGACAACCTATTCAAAAATAAATACCGTATTCCATCTACTCGGTTGCATAGTTGGGATTATTCACGAAATGGAAATTATTTTGTCACAATCTGCGTCAAGAACCGTGAATGTGTATTGGGTCAAATAGAACATGGCAAGGTTATTTTATCAGCAATTGGAAATATTGCCGAATATTGTTGGCTGGAAATACCCAGGCATTTTCCTTTTATAAAATTGGATGAATGCATCATAATGCCCAATCACGTACATGGCATTATTGTTATTGATCATATCGATGATGAGAATATGGTAAATTCCAATCGTGGAGACGTTGCATGCAACGTCTCCATAACAAATACCGCACAATTCTCCCGTATTTCTCCGAAACGTGGGTCATTACCATCCGTGATTAGATCCTTTAAATCTGCCGTTACGAAATTTGTAAATAGAAAATTATCTGCACAGTTCTTTACCTGGCAACCCAGGTATTATGACAGAATCATTAGAAATGAAAAAGAATTATGGCATGTCAGAAATTATATACAACAAAATCCCAGTCGATGGACTGAAAATGAAGACAATCCAGAAAGAAAAATTGAAATCTCTGAGTAGTTGAGAATTGGAAACGATTTTAATGGATATAAAAACCTTACCATTTGAATTGTATTTCAATTAGATTACTTCTTTGATACTGTTTTGCACAAGATATAACGCCATTCCGAGACCTGCCCCTAAAAATAGACCATAAGCAACGCCCCAGAGCAACATTCCACCCTGACCTCCAATTGAGGCATTCAGAGCTGAACCAAGAAAATACCCAATTGAGTTTAAAATGAACAGTACTGTACATAATCTTAATGCAACTCGCCAAGTACCGAATCCAACTACAAATACCAGTCCTAGCAAAATAGACCCAACAAATGAACCCACCCACTCTCCGACAACACCGCGCAAAGTAAAATAGGCACCTGTCCAACCAACCGCATACAAAAAGAATCCAATTGCAAATATAGTATAAAACTTTACTGCCCGAATTGAATCTTTTACTAACGGCCTCAGTACCGCACCTCCCAGTCCAATGAACAGAACAGTCCAGACCAGGTAAGCTCCGGTAATGCCCAGGTTTTCGTACATCCATCTTTCTGCGAAAGCGACGGTTGCAAACACACACAGGCTTGTTAAACAAAAGCCAATGCTACCGGTTAACAGGTATCGTTTCATGGAGAGTATACTATTATGTATTTGTTATGTGAACTTATCTAACCTAACCTAATATTAACTGCTGTTTTAACCAATTTTAATTCAATCGAATTTACCTAACTGACATTGAAAATCAAATGACATTTCCCATATTGTTCTACAATCAAATTCATTTATAAAATTTATCACAATATTTGCACTTCACAGCTGAAATATACTTAAATAATTGTATAGAAAGAATGCTTTATTTATATTCCATTACTTCTGAAATTTTTTGATTGTAATTGTTTAATACTAAATGGAGGCTTCATGAGTTGTTTGGGTTCAAAGAAAGTCGATAATAAACTCTTTTGGATAGGTATTTTTTTCATTTTTTCGCTATTATTTTTAGTCGCATGTACATCCGAAAAGGGTGGCAAAGAGAGCCGTTTTCTGAGTGTAGGCACAGCGCCTCCCGGTGGTGCGTTTTTTGTGGTTGGTGGTGCTATCGCCGACGTAGCCACTACAAATTCAGGTGAGCTACAATGGCAAATTACGGCGGAAGCGACCAAAGGCACCCAGGAAAATATTCGACGTTTGGCTAGCGGTGAATTGGAGTTTGCTCTTGCCAATGCAGCTATTTCTTATTTTGCAGTACGCGGTGAAGGAGCATGGGAAAAGGAATACCCCATTCGGACTGTAATGACATTAGCGCCTAATATCGCACTTTTTATTACATCCAAATCTTCAGACGTAAAAAACATATCCGACCTTAAAGGTAAACGAGTTGTTGTTGGTCCTGCCGGGGCGGGATTCGATTATTTTTTGAAGCCTATTTTGAAGGCACACGGGGTTGCATATGAAGATTTCAGCCCGTTGAACAACACACAAGCTGGTTCGGTAGACATGCTGGCAGATGGAGCGGCGGTTGCGGCATTCTTGGGCGGAGCGATACCGACAGCCTCTATTACCCAGGCCTGTGCTTCCCAGAATATTTATTTTATTCCATTTGAGGAAAATGCGAAAAAAGACCTATATGACAACTATCCTTTTTTCTTTCCGGCCATAATACCTGCCGGAACCTACCGTGGCCAGGACCAGGATTATCAAGGTATGAATGTGGGTTCAATGCATTTGATCACTTCGGATGCCGTTTCTGAGGAAACAGTTTATAATTTCACTAAGATCATCTATGAGAATCGTGCTGAAGTCGTAAAGAGACACCCAGCCGGCAAAGCGATCAATCCTAAGAATGTAATAAAGGATACCGGCACGCCATTCCATACCGGCGCAATTCGTTATTACAAAGAAATCGGCATTTGGCCCGACCAAAACCTTTCACAATGATCGACCGTCTTCAGCGCTTTAAAAAATCTTCCTTTAATGCTCTTGCTGTTGTACTCAGCATATTTATATTGGTTGAGGTAAATTATCCTCAACTTTCTCCACAATCTCAGCTGGCAATATTTGCGATGCTGGGATTGATTTTGGTATACCTGAAATATCCGATTAGTAAACAACAAGAAAATAAATTTGTATTCCAGGTATTGGATATCATTTTCGTCGGCGCTGTGGTCATTTCTTTTGGTTATATTTTCATCCAATCGGAACCGATATTCAAATTGTTCTGGATTGATAATCAGCAGCTTGGCAACCGTGCGGGGATTGAACAAACAATGGATTATGTCATGGGACTTCTGGGTCTTCTCCTGGTCTTGGAAGGGACACGGCGGGCGATTGGCATAACTCTACCCCTTTTATCTTTCGTATTCATCATGTACGCTGCTTTCGGTTCCGCCATGCCGGATTGGTTGTTTCCACATCGGGGCTATTCCTGGGAGCGCATTGTCAGCCAAACCTTTTTGCACAGCCAGGGAGTTTTTGGGATTGCTTTGAAAGTGATGTTTACTTATGTATTTCTGTTTGTTTTATTCGGTGCATTTTTAGAAAAAACCGGGGCAACTGGTTTCATCATTCAATTTACCCGCAACCTGTTTCGGAAAAGCGTCGGGGGACCTGCTAAAGTTGCCGTGATCAGCAGCGGAATAATGGGTTCTCTATCCGGAAGCGCTGTAGCCAACACTGCAACCACCGGGACATTCACGATTCCTATGATGAAAAGTTCGGGCTTCAAACCGGAGACTGCAGCCGGAGTGGAAGCCGCTGCAAGTTCCGGGGGTGCATTGATGCCGCCCATTATGGGCGCCGGCGCATATATGATGCTCGAGCTCATCGAGCCGCCTGTTACTTATCTGCAGATCATCAAAGCGGCATTGATCCCCGCCCTGCTGTATTACACTGCTCTCTTGCTAATCGTACATTTTCAGGCCAAAAAGATTGGCGCATCTTCTGGTGTCACAGAACAAAAAGAAACCCAACCGCTAAATAATTTCAAGGGAGTTCTATTTTTTGCTGCCTTTACTACACTCATCTTATTTTTAGTCATTGGATACACGCCATTTCGGGCAGTAAGTTTAAGTTTAATACTTGTTCTGATTCTGAGTTTCTTCCATAAAGAAACGCGTATTGGCATCCGTGGAGTTCTGTCTTCCCTGCAAAATGCCGCCCACGGAGGGATTTCATTGATTGCTGCCGCATCATGTGTCGGTGTAATCCTCGGCGTTGTAACTTTGACCGGCATTGGCGCCAAACTACCCGGAGTCATATTGCCTTTAGCCCAGGATAATTTGATCCTGGCTCTTATTCTACTCATGGTCTCTACTATCATCCTGGGAATGGGTTTGCCATCCGCAGTGTGCTACTTGTTGATGGCAACTTTAGTCGGTCCCATATTGAGCGATTTAGGAATTGTCCCTCTTGCCGCTCACCTCTTCATTTTTTATTTTGGTATGATGTCTATGGTTACTCCGCCTGTAGCTTTGGCGGCATACACCGCAGCAGCGATAGCAGGCTCACGTATCATGCCAAGTGTTTTTGCTGCTTTCCGTTTCGCACTAATTGGCTTTGCCCTCCCCTACGCTTTTGTTTTACGGCCCGAATTATTGCTATTATCGGCAGACGGCAGCGCCGCTGAATTCATACCTATAATGATAAATATCCTCATTACACTTACAGGCATTGTTGCCCTTGCCGCTGCAATAACTGGCTTCTGGTTTACCAAGGTAGTGTTATGGATGAGGATCGTTTTGCTAGTAACCGCGTTAGTTTTGGTACTTACTAAATCTGGCGGCGCTTTGATTTGGTTACAAGTTCTTGGGGTACTTGTTTTTATCAGCGCTGGTCTTCTTAACCGGCGTGTAAGGGTTGCCACTTAGGAAAACCGATAAGATTTTCAAACGAAAATGAGAAAAACCATTGAAATGGTTACCTCATTATAGAATTCATTAACACCCACAACTAAAGTTGTGGGCTTCTAGGTTTAGTTAAAAGTGAGCCCACAAATTCATTCGTGGGAAGAAGTAAATCCTAAAAGAATCTAACCGTATTAACGGTTTCCCAACTCATTTTCACGCACCACTTTGTTACTTGATCTATATTTGTTACTTTCTTCTTTTCACTTTTCACTTATCACTTTGTGCCTATGTGCCTTTGTGCCTATCAACTGGATCATATCAATGTCGTAAGTGATTATAAGAGTATCCTGATCCGGATGATCAGGAGCGCAATCCGCCAGCGAAAGCTATCCGGTTCATGCAGAAATCCGAAGTGGTTAATCTCATTATGCAGATGTTTCCTCCGGGTAGTATTAATCCAAACCTGAATGGTGCATGTCGCTTAACTAACCCGCATGGACAATGGGTAAATCCCGCATCGTTACCAGGCCGGGCGCCGCCGGATGCACTCTTTTGATTGCATTCACTGCAATCGCTGCCGTTGCAATGTCGCCATTCGTGCCTTTTAAATTGACTTCCAGATTGGGCTTGCCGGTTATTTTGATAACATCGCCACCATGGTCATAATCAAGGGCAGCAATAAAGGTTAGCTTAACGAATTCTTCATCTTCCGTGTACCCTCGCGCAACCTGCTTCAATCCTTTTACTTTTCCTGGTTCGACTTCAAAAAAATCGGTTTTGGTTAACTTTTCAGCAACGACCGGTTCGACACTGGCTTCGTAATTTTTCAGGTTTTTTCCAAAAGTATCAAATATCATCCCGACGGATTCCGGTAAACCTACATGACCCATGCGTCCTTCGTCCATTTTATCCATAAATTCATCCACACTCATCCCAGAACCAATTTTTTTCTGGAAAGGTCCCCTCCGCTCTGATGCGTTAACATTTCGTGTTGCTGAAATATGGTCTACTTGCTGGCAAATTGAAGTGAGATTCAAAGGAAGTGCATCCATCAAAAAACCAGGATTAACACCGGTACCCAGGACAGTCTTTCCAACTCGTTTAGCCACAGCATCGATCTCTTCACCGTTTTTTTTATTGGCAATCCACGGAAAAGAAAGCTCTTCTGAAGTAGATACGATATCTAACCCAGCTTCTAAAATATCAATAATCTGAGTTTTGAATAAATCAAAATAAGAGTTGGTTGTTTGCATAACAACATCTGCAGTGGTGTCTGCAAGAACCTCACCAATGGTTTTTTTGATCGACAATCCCAAAGTTTTTGTAATGCCAATAACATGCCCAATATCTCGTTCGATTTTGTTCGAATCGATATCCACACCACCAACGAGTTCCAAGCCCCGGTGTTCGATTATATATTGCGCCGTAGCACAGCCAATGGGTCCAAGTCCGTATTGGATAACCCGAATAGAATTCGCCATTTTTATCTGCCTCCATTCAATTCTTATTAAGAACACGATTATGTCTTTTAATGAATAGAATATATTTTTGCAAAGTAGAATAACCAATTATTAGGTTGGTTTTTTTCATAATGTGAAATATTTTAATAACAACTTTTACAATTCCATTGACTTTAACTATCTATTTCATTTATTTGCCAATTGTTGGTAGACGTAAAGGATAACGGGTACATTTTAAATTCATGAACCTATTTAAAATAAAGGGATTTAGTTGCTTAAAGAAATTCAGGTAAATACTAACCAACAGGTAGAATTTGTAAAAATCACTTCTCAAATACAAAGTTTAATCGACGAGAACAATATAAAAGAAGAGATATGCCATATTTTTGTTCCTCACACAACAGCCGGGATCACTATTAATGAAGGCGCAGATCCTGATGTTGTTTCTGATATGACACAAGAACTAAACAAAATCGTGCCCTTCAAGGATAACTATCGACATCTTGAAGGGAATTCGGCCGCCCACATCAAAGCCAGTATGATGGGTTCGTCCGTTTCGGTTTTAATTCAAAATGGAAAATTGCAATTAGGCACATGGCAGGCAATTTTCTTTTGTGAATTTGACGGACCGAGAAGCCGAAGGGTTTGGATTAAGTTTTGATTCTATGAATTATTGTTTCGTGTGTTAGTCCCTCACTGTTCTGGAAATCAACGAATTAATTCACACTAAAAAAGGGAAATTTTATGTCATCAGATAATGCAATCGTCGCGATTTTTAATATCCCAGGCATGACTTCCACGCAATGCGATCAAACAGTTAATGATCTGGAAGATGCTGTTTTTTAAATAGATTCCCCTGAATGGCAAATGTCGTCTTATTTTGATGAGTTTTCGGTCAATCACTAATTAATGTGAGGAGATAATGAGAAACGATTTACAGCCAGGTAGCCTATTCCCGGATTTCAGTTTACCGGACACCAAAAAAGAGATGGTGACCTTGAGTGAGTTTATGGAAGGAATGCCCACGGTTATTACTTTCAATCGAGGCAACTATTGTCCCAAAGATCGCCGTCAATTGTTCAATTATGCAACAGACTTTCAACCCGAACTGTCAGTGAACTATTGTAAACTGCTGACCGTCACCACAGAACCTCGTCTGGAGAGTATTGAGATGCGGAATGGGGTTGGAGCCCTCTGGCCCTTCTTAAGTGATCAGGAAGGTAAGCATTTACAAGAGCTGGATATTGCTGATGAGAGTGAGCATCGGCATGGCCCTGTGTTCATTCCCACCACTTTTATCTTGAATGGAGATCGTACCATCTATAAAATTTATAATGGCTGGTGGTATGTGGGGCGTCCTACAGTTGAAGAGCTGCGGATGGACCTCCGTACCATCCTCTCCCAACAACCCGGTTGGGAATATCATAAAGATTGGGGAATGGGATCGGAGAAGTTTTTGAAATAATTCCAATTCCTTACAATGAAAATTCTACTCATATCTTCTTATGTTTGCTTTCTTCAAGCTCTTCAATGGTGCGTGGCCAATCTTTTTTCAACAAACGGGATAACGACCGGTCCGCCAATAGTTTCCCTTCAGTCTGGCAATTTGGACAATAATTAGTCTCGTTACTGGCAAAGCGTATACGCTGAATTTGCTTGCCGCAAACAGGACAAGGTTTGCCAAATTTGCCATGAACGGCCATATCTTTTCTAAAGGCTGTCACATTTTCCGGGAATCTATCTCCTGCCTCATCCCGTAATATTTTTGTCCATTTTTCGAGAGTACTAATGGTAGCTTCGTGAAGTAGTTTGATCTGCTGCAAAGACATCCGCTTTGTTTGAAGAACCGGCGATAATTTTGCACAATGAAGAATTTCATCCGAGTAGGCATTACCAATTCCGCTAAATAACCTTGGATCTGTAAGGGCTCGCTTAAGCGTATGATTTTCCGCCTGTAACCTATTGTGAAAATTATCGAATGATGCAGTGAATATTTCCAAACCACCGGCATCAAAGTACTCAAGATGAGCCAAACCTTTCGCCAGGTACATCGATGCACGTTTCTTTGTACCAGCTTCCGTAATCAGCAGCGAACCATTTGCAAAATCCAATGCAGCCAATCCTCGTTTTGGAGGAATTTTGAATCCTTTCTGTTTCCAAAACAATCGACCTGCGATCATTAAATGTAGCACAAGAAAATACTCATTTGGAAAAACAAACACAATGCGTTTACCAATTCGCTCGAACCCCTGGACTCTTTCATTCTTTATCGAATCAATTTGCGGGTCCACACTGTGCAGGAAAAACGGATTGGCGAATCTGATATTCTCAATGGGTTGTCCCAGGACAATCGCTTTGAGACGTTCGATGTAAATTGTTATGTCTGGATATTCCGGCATAAAATCTAAATAATTAAATAAAATAAAACAGCGGCCTGACAATTTCGCCAGGCCGCTGGTATGATTCATTGAAAATGGTTAATGATACTCAGCTACTTCCATCCGGAATAGTAAACCAAGCATCTTACACTTCTTTACCTTATTCATCAAAAGAAATACTTGAGACCAACCTGTGCTCGCCATCTTGAAAATTGATTGGGATCATCGATATAAGTCTCGGCTGGCCCTGTAAAATTGAATACGGGCTCTCCGGTTTTATTGAATTCTACTAAAGTTAGTGGTGAGGTTGCGGCGACACTGGCAACTTGACGCACACCCCAGTCTGAGTTAATAAAATTACCCACATTCTGCAAATCGATACTCAACTGAAAAGTATGGGATTGACCGCCAACGTTCAGATTAAAATCTTGAAGGACTCGTAAATCTATATTGCTAAACCAGGGATTTACACCACCAAAACGATCTGCAATTTGACCTCGATGTTTACTCAGGTAAGCATCTTGTTCAATGAAAGCATTCAATCGCGTCCACTGTTCCGCTTCCGAGACCAGATTTCCGCTACCATCCGCATAAGCTGCGAAATTTATTTCGCTTGCACTTTGTGGAATATAAATCAGGTCGTTGCCGCCATAGCCGTCGCCATTAACATCGCCGGAATAGATAAACGAATATCGATTACCACCGGCGCCGGCAAACCGGTTACCTTCGGCTATTTCCAGAAATAATCCAAAATGCGTAGCCATGCTGCTTGACCAGGTTTTGCTAAATGTAGCTGCACCTACGATACGATGGCGGTTACCAAATTCAGAGTAGCTGAGTTTTGGTTTATTTGGATCACCCTGAACCGGTTGATTCTGCCATAGCACACTCGCGATTTCGGTTGATTTCAACAGACTCTTAGCTTCTGTAAAACTATAGGATAAAGTTGTTTTTAACCCGGAATCAAAATTCTTGCGTAACTGTACTGTTACGTTAAAATTGTATCCTTCATCCGTATTATCAATGACATAGATACCCTCTCCGGAGCCTGGGAAAAAGGAATTCAATTCATTGGCGCCAATTCCACCAAAGTAAGGTCTACCGTCTGATAGTGTTCGGACCGGGGCGACCAGATCAGCATTACGCATGAAGATACCATTGATATCTTTGCCATATAGAACTTCCAGGGTTCCCAAAACATCCCAGGGCAATTTATGATCGATGGCAATATTAGTATTCCAAACTTGCGGCCACTTAAATTCTGGGTTCATTGCATTTACATCAAATGATTGTTGCAGGATAGAATCATCACTGGTTTTATGATCATCCGGAACGCCATCCGGATCATCGCCAACTGCAAATAAATTTGGATTATTACCGGGATTTGAAATCACGTTGCCAATCCAGACAAAAGGTACACGCCCTGTAAAGATACCCGTTCCACCGCGTAATTGTGTGGATCTATCACCTGTTATATCCCAATTAAATCCAACCCGGGGTGAAAACAGAGGATCAGCCCCCGGAAGGCGACTTTGATCGATTGTTTCGGCATTATCATTTTCATCTAAGGCAGTTAAGCCACGCGAGAAAGGATTATCAACCGGGTCGGTCAAATACATCGGAAAATCTGCTCGCAGACCATAAGTGATACTTAAATTATCCGATACTACATACTCATCTTGCACATAAAAGGAAAGTTGGCCAACATCAATTTCTTCTCCCTTAAATGGCCCAGAACCGATAATTGAATTAAAGTCATAGAAATTGCTGCCATTAGGATCAGTCCTGGCAAAAAAATCATCCAATGATGAGAACGTGGTAGCACCTAAGAAATCCAAAAAATCCGGTAGAAAGAATACACCATGACGGAAAATATTGAAGGAATTGAAAAATTTGAAAACTTCAAGGCTTACGCCAAAAGTAAAAACATGATTACCGGAAAAATAGCTTAAGTTATTAGTAATCTGTAAAACATCCTGATCCAATATATTGTGAATCGAGAACGGTTCGTGACCTACGGTAGTATATTGAACACCGCTTTCTCCAATATCGATAGTCGGGAAATCCACACTGAATGGTTCTCGAAAATCCCGGAACCGATTGTAGCTGGCAAAAAATTTATTCGCGAAATTCTTGGATCGACTATCGATTTCGAGGGCAAAAGAATTCAATTCATTATTTATCGCATACCCTGAATTTTGGAACGGCAAACTACTCGCATTTGGTCCGCGACCGGTATTATTAAAACTTAAAACAAATGGGTGGGGTGGCAGGTCACGCACCGCATTCAAATAACTATAGCGAAAGCTCAAGTTATGATTATCGTTGATGTTCCAATCCAATTTAAGGAGCAATTTATCATTATTGGTTTCGTGGACAAACCCTTCATATGGACCTGTATCATAATTATAAACGGTCTGCATTACAGATCTGATTCGATCCATAGTAGCTGCATCAACCCTGGATTCACCAAAATCTACCGGTCCACCCTGGTTGGCAACAAAGTTAGACCCCGGATCATGTCGCCGCTCAATTTCGCCATTCACAAAGAAGAACAGTTTATCTCGAACCAATGGACCACTAAATGTAAAGCCGGATTGGTTAAACGACAAATCCGGCTTTGCTATAACTTCATTCCCACTAACTTTATTACCAATCAAGCTCTCGTTTCTAAGAAAGCTATAAACCGACCCTTTAAATTCGTTGGTTCCACTTTTGGTCACCGAGTTGATGTTGGCGCCTGTAAAACCACTTTGGCGTACGTCAAACGGGGCAACGGAAACCTGGACCTGTTCGATGGATTCGAAAGGGACCGGCTCTGCGTTGGTTTGACCACCGGGCGCGGGATCGTCCAAACCAAATGGATTATTAAAATAGGAGCCATCTAGTGATATGTTATTATACAGCCAGTTTCTGCCGCCAAAACTATAATTACCATCACTGCGCGGGTCCAATCTAATGAGATCCCTGGTGCTTCGTTTGATTGAAGGAAGCAGAACTACCTGTTCCTGATCGATAAAAGTTGCAGCACCGGTTCTACTGCTGTTCATCACCTCATCCTCTTCAGCAACCACTTGGACCGCTTGCAGCATCAATGATTCTTCTTCGAGTTTAAAATCGATCCGCACAGTTTGTCCCAAACTGAGAAAGATATTTTCCTCTTTTTGAGTCCTATATCCGATAAAAGAAGCTGTAACCGTGTAGGGTCCGCCAACCCTCATATGTGGAATGTTATAGGTTCCTCCAGACCTGACCGATGCACCGTATTGCGTATTCGTGGATACATGCACAGCAACCACATTGGTACCCGGTAACGGATCGCCATTGTTGTCTGTTACAATGCCGTTGATAGCAGATTTTGTAACACCCTGTGCAAATAGAGCGCTACTCGCAAATAATATAATGAAAAAATGCATAAGCACTATTTGCAAATTTTTTTGAAAACTTACTGGTATAGTATTCATTCGAATTGTCCTCCTCCTAAGAGTTAGTCTTTTACAATACAATAGGTTACCTCATTAATTATTAATCTATGATTTTTTTAAATGATCAAGCACCCCACTGACCAGCTAAAAGAATGTGTCTCTCCCTCGAATGAAAAACCTGAGTTTATGCAAAATAAAAAATGGAAATAAGATTACCCGATAAGGATTAATAATGAAATTTGGATTGTAATTTGTCAAATTTTCTTCCTTAGTTTTTTGCTCCATTTATCTTTAGGAAACTTTTTCTTAAAACCCAACTTTAATAGAAACTTTTAACGATTTCAACAATATCTTTCGCTCTTTCTACACGAAAATCCGGCAAGACACTCCACTCCGAATCATTGGAATTGAAGTTAAAACGGACGCCGATACTCATTACTTTTACATCTATTTTTTCAGATTTAAAAACCTGGTTGGTATTAACTGCACATTGAAAGTCAGTTTCATGATCACCAATAAAAACTACTGTACCTGGTAACAATCCGGTCAAATTATCAATACATTTCACAAGTCCTGCCGGATCCGGTTTTTGCTTCAACAGATCAACTTCTTCATATCCAATAATTGACTCAAAATAAGGATCCAGCTCATCTTTTTTTAATATGCTTATAATCTTTTCTTTGGAGTTCTGCGAGACTATCCCCTGTTTATACTTTGCCAAATCAAAGATGACTGCTTGAATACCATCGAAAAAAATAGCCGGAGTATTATCGTTTAATTGGAATTCCGTCCATAATTTTCCCGCTTTGTCCGTTTGTTCATCATTAAAATCAAATTCATGTTTATATAATTCCCGCCAATTTTTCGAAACCTTATTGACAGAATAATAATTCTCCAAATTTTGCAATGCAAAAAATTTATTTGGATTGACTCCGGAAACATTCTCCACTATTTTTTTAGTTACATTCAAATTCCCACGCCCGGTATCAACCAGCGTTCCGTCATAATCCCAGATAATAGCTTGTATTTTATTTGTAGACATTTGTTTTCAATGGGTTGTTGATAATGGAACTAAACATACAAAGTGGACAGGATAATTTACATATAATGCTTAAAAAGTACTGCATTTATTTTTATTGTTCTCAAAATCTGGTTCCGTTAAGCGTTTCAGAATATGCAGAAATCCAGGTAAAAATATAGTCATTTGTACTAAAAAGAGCAAGGAGTTTTTGGCATGAATTATTATCAACTTTTGGCTGATTCCGGCTTTGGAATACGCATGACCAGCGCTAAAATCGAGATGACGACAACAACCGGGACAAAGCCGAAAAATGCCGGATTATAAGATCCGGTTCGGGTGTACACCTCGGCAAGCAGCCACGGACCGCATGCAGAAGCTAAAACGGCCAGAACTTGTGCCACCCCTTGAATTTTACCCAAATGCGGCCTGCCAAAAAGTTTCCCAAAGGAAGTAAAAAAAACAACCGTTACCACTCCTCCTGATAATCCCAACATCATTGCATGCAGAATGACCTTCCACTCTTTATCTAAAATTGGATATGTTGCCAGACACAGGGTTAAGCTAATCATTGCAACAGCCATTAATTTCCCCAATGACCACTTTTGTGCAAGCCATCCTGCCAATAAATTTCCCGCTAATCCGACCAGGACAAAGCCTGCCATTGCATTGCGGAATACGATTTCATCAAAACCCAATTCTTGTAAAATTGATTGATTAAAAAGCAACACCCCTGCTATAATCAAATTATACAACGCACTTCCAATTGCAAATACCCAAAATGCCATTGTCTTTAACGCTCCGGACAATGAAAAACCAGGCATTGTATTTTTATCAGGAGTTTCATCTTCACGGTTGATCGCTTGATCCGGTTCGAGACCACAGGATTCAGGACTTCGCCGTACTAAAAGCCAGCCTAACACCGAAACGGCTATTAGCGACCACCCAATCATAAACCATGTGTTTCGCCAGCCAGTTTGTAGTACCGAAGTCTCTACAATGACTATGGCTGCAACAAATCCAATACCGATGATCACCGAAAAAATTCCCATGGCTTTGCTTAAACGCTGCACAAACCATTTTCCGACAATGGTTAAACTGACTGCAGAAAGAGCGCTTTGTCCGAATCCTCGCACAAGAATGAGCAAAACGATAAGCATGGCTGCACCTGTAACAGAACTAAATACTAATACCGTAACTCCCAGGCAAAACAATACTGAAGTTGAAATGGTTCGCACTCCAAATCGGTCAACAGCGGGGCCACAGACCAAAGCAAAGGTAGAACCGATCATAGTCGCCCAAAAATTCATTTTCCCATAAAACACGCGGTCAATTGCTAAATTATG
Source organism: candidate division KSB1 bacterium (assembly GCA_022566355.1). NCBI lineage: Bacteria > Pseudomonadati > Candidatus Zhuqueibacterota bacterium. Next base: position 8,467 of record JADFJB010000056.1, on the reverse strand, counting down.
CAGGAGTGGTTCGGTAATCAAACCTAAACCAAAAGTCCTGGCAGGCAATGTAGCAACCATAGCCAGGGCCGCAATAGCTAAATTAATCCAGCCATAGTAAAATGGCAACCGTGTCGGGAAAGATTTAATTTATTTGTATCCATTTTTCTTTATGTGATTTGTTATTTCTTCAGATTAGTCATTCAAAATTTACCAAACCACAAAAATCCGAATCAATTATTTGGAGAAAATCCGGCATAACTTAATATATTTTTATTATGCAAAAAATACGAAAGATTATTCATATCGATATGGATGCTTTCTTCGCCGCCATCGAACAGCGTGACCATCCGGAATACCGGGGAAAACCCATTGTGGTCGGCGGACCGCCTAACAGTCGCGGTGTGGTAGCTACAGCCAGTTATGAAGCACGGGAATATGGAATTGGTTCAGCTATGCCCAGTTCACAAGCAGGGCGTCTTTGTCCCCATGCAATTTTTGTTCGCCCCCGCTTTAATGTATATAGTGATGTATCTGCACAAATCATGTTGATATTTCGTGAATTTACAGACCTGGTTGAATCAGCCAGTCTCGACGAAGCTTACCTGGATGTGACGTATAATAAAAAAGGACTTCGTTATGCGAAGGACGTTGCCATACAGATTAAACAGAAAATATTCGAAACAACCGAGCTTACTGCATCGGCTGGAGTTGCACCCAATAAATTTCTTGCCAAGATTGCATCGGACATGAATAAACCCAATGGCTTAACCGTCATTCACCCGGATCGCGTTCAGAGTTTCCTTAAAAATCTTCCTATACGAAAAGTCCCGGGGATTGGCAAACAGACCGAAGCAAGAATGCACCGGATGCAAATTTATAAACTGACAGATCTACAAAATCGGACAGAAGAGGAATTGATTGCGACATTTGGCAAAGCCGGCAAATGGTTCTTTAAGATAGCCAATGGCATCGATGACCGAAAAGTAGAACCTCACAGGATACGCAAATCTGTGAGCAGTGAAGATACTTTTTCCATGGATCTAACGGATCTTGAAGAAATGAAATGGGAAATCGGCAAATTGACCGACAGGGTTTCTAAATTCTTGAAAAAACGAAACTTCCGGGGAAGAACGATAACCCTAAAAATTACTTTTTCTGATTTTCAAAAGATTACCAGGAGCAGCACTTTAGAAGATTACGTGAGCGATAAATCCACACTGGATACTGTCGCTTTTTCACTCTTGCAAAATACCGAAGCTAATGAACGACCGGTCAGACTTCTTGGCGTTGGCGTTTCAAACCTGGAGCATGTTGATAAAATGAAGGAGGAAAAAATCCCCCAAAGTGGTCAGCTCACATTTGATTTTGAAGAAGCTGTGAAGTGAGTTAACAATTTATCTTAAAGGTGAAAGCCAGTTGACATCGCGATCCCGGCTGGCCGGGAGAAGCGATCTCCTCAGGAAAAAGAATGAGATTTCTTCGTCGTGCCGTCCGGACGGCACTCCTCGCAATGACATCTAACCATCAAAAAACAGTAAATTCACCATTTGTTAAAATAACCGAGTCCTGCGTTTCTGATTTCAACTGAATGGATTTCACCTGTATTCCAGGCTGCATTTCCGGAATATATATCCAATCGAAATGCTCCATATTGGCAGGATCATTATACTGTTCAGCGCCGACAGCTCCACCAAAATGATCGGAGCGGCCAAACGCAATATGTAGTCCCAATTTTTCATCCAGCAAAGTTTCACCGATGGGTTTAATCCCGAAATCACGCAATACGCCAATACCTAATTCAGCAATATTTCCACTGGCTGGCTCCTCCTCTAATTTTTTCGCCTCTTTAATTGATTGCGGACCATGTGATAGAATTTCAACTGCCCGGTTGCCTGCAATCTTATAGCACACAATCTCATTCCCAAATTGGATCGGCATGACTCCTTCAGACAGGCTGGGCTCCTCTAACTCACCCTCGTACGGAACGATGTAACTTTCCCCGCTGGGCAGGTTAAATGCTGTGCCGGAAATAGGTAGTAAACCCGTACTTGCATGCGCCTTGCGAAAACGTAAATCCAGGAACAGCGAATAAATACGAGAATCATCGACTAAAAATGTAATTTCCGCAGAATTTGCTTCATCAAGCATTTCTTTCACGATATGTACACGTCTGGCTACTTCATTCCAATCGAGTCGGAGAGCCGGGATCATCTCCAGAGAAAATCCACCCATAGTAGCTGCACGGAAGCCAACTTTTTTGGCGAGGAATTTCAAAGGGGCTGTTGCTGAAAATTCAGTCGGAGCGAGAATGATGTTTTGCTGCGACAATAGTCCCTGAAGATCGACAAATGGCTCCTTGGCTTGCAGCTTTTCCAAATCCCATTCGTTCGGAGGATATCGAACGATCACACCCTTTTCCGGTAGATCAGCATTTTGGCGGCCGGTATTTCTAAAACAGATTACTGATACGTTATCCAAAACCAGTTCATGCTTTGCTGCTTCCAGCATTTTCCACCAATCATAAGCAATTTGACGCCGCATTTGCCATTTTTCGTTGTCAGGATTTTTGGAATCCGGTAAATCCACCAGAATTGCCAGATTCTTGTCTTCTGTACTTAAAGGGTGAAAGACAGTTTTGATGAGCTTAACTAATTCGGGATTTGATAGATTTTCAGACATAGTATTGAAAATACATCTTTACTAAGCAAGAATATCAATTACAATTTTGTATTAATTATGAGTTCATTCTAAAAGGTGAAATACCGATTCCATCGCTCTCACAAGTATTTGTTTTTATGGTTCATTTATTATTAGAAAAGCGATTGAATCGGTTTTAGAGTAGACTCAATTATCTAATGCCTTTAGATATTCCCGATCGAGAGCAGCGATCATGCTTTCGAATTCAGAATATGGACCGGGTATATAGACTTTGGAGGCAATCCCTTTTTGGGCCGACTCACAAACTTCCCAATCTTGTTTGTTGGTCATATTCCAAAATTCAATCGCATCACTGGGATTGAATTTGGAGTCAGTCATGGCGTCGGGATGAAATAACCAATCACAAATAACTGTGGATTTACTTGTCCCTAGAGGTAAAATGCGGTGGATTAAAACATAATCCGGCTGCAAACTGAGCAGCATGTTAGGAAAAATCACATAATAATAAACCCTATTCAGATCTTCCCCGGAAACACCACTTAGGGGCATTGCACAGCGATTGCCACTCATGGTCATGCTGCCACCACTTTTTATCATCCGCATTGGACCGCCAAGAAATGGGCCTTCTTCCAGGTCATTTGCACTATCCCGAAAATTTGTTAACCGGTTTAGTTGGGGATGCAGAGTTGGGCAATGGTAGCATTCGGAATAATTTTGTAAAATGAGTTTCCAGTTGGCATTCACTTCATAAAGCAAACTGTGGTCAATTTCCAACTTAGATAGTTGCCACCTTTTAAATTTTTTGTAAATCGGGGCAAAAGCTTTTCGAAACGGCTGGGGATTATCCGATAAATTGATAAAAATACATCCTTCCCAAATCTCCAGCGCAACCCGATGAAGGGGGTAATCCTTTTTATTGAAATTCTCAATCTCATGCATATTAGGAGCACCGATCAATTTTCCATCCAATCCATAAGTCCAGGCATGGTAAGGACATTGGATCGATTTACTAAACTCCCCTTCTGGCTCTGTGCACAACCTGGTACCCCGATGTCGACAGACATTATAAAACGCCCGTACTTTTTTCCGCCGGTCACGCAAAATGATGATACTCTCTTTTTCTATTTCAAATAAAAAGTAGTTACCAGGATTCCTAAGCTTAGATTCCCGGCAGACATAGAGCCATCGACTTTGGAAAATTTGTTCATTTTCTAGATTGTAAATATCTTCGGAAACATAATATTTATTCGGAAGTGTCCTGGCGCCTTCTGCACTACGAATATGCGCGTAGTTTCCGATATCAATTTGTTTGTTTTGTTCCATAATGATACTAGATTCTGGATGCTGGATTCTGGATATCTAACATCAAGTATCCAGCATCAAGTATCAGCCCGACCAAGTGAATAAAGTCCAATAAAACATGATTCATAATAATGGTTTTAACCAGGTAAACTCTCAACTCTCTCTCAATTCTTTGACTAACTCACCGATCCTGTTCAAACCAGCCCGCAAATAATCCGGTTCTAGTCCGAAACTGATTCGTATAAAATTATCCAAACCAAAATGATCCCCGGGAACGATTAGAATCTTTTTTTCATGAAATAATCTTTCAACCAGTTTGGTGGAATTAATATTCAAATTATAGCGAATAAATGCCATAGCCGCAGCCTGGTGGGAAATAAGCGAGAAAGAATCGCCGTTGCTGTTCATCCACTCTTCTAATATTGGAAAGCCGCGACGAATGTAACCACGGGTTCTTTGCATAATTCGAGAGCGGACAGAAGGAGAAAGGGCAAAAGCTGCCAAGCGATTGGATAATGTGGTTGCACTGAGCGTTGTGTATTCATGCCTGGCCCATATTTCATCGACAACTTCTACAGGACCTACGACCCATCCGATTCTCAACCCAGGCAATCCATATGCTTTGCTCATACTGTTGGTTGCCAGAACTTTGTCATAACGACCCCAAAAAGAGAGGGTTTCGGTTTCGTTAACACGCTCCGCGCCACGATACACTTCATCAGCAAGAATCCACGCCCCTACCCGATCTGCAACGGCTACAATGGCATCCATTTCCTTTTCCGTTAAAATATAACCGGTCGGATTATTGGGATTGCATATTGAGATCAATTTGGTGTTTTCGGAAACGGCCTGGTTCAATTGTTCGAGATCAGGCGACCAGCCATTATCAGGATCTAAATGAAATCCTTTTACCTGGATATCGACATTTTTTGCAGCGCCCCAGATTTGCATATAATTAGGTAACATAATCACCATTTCATCACCTGGAGAAAGAAGGGTTTGAATGGCGTTATAATTTGCCTCGATACAGCCTACCGTCACTAAAATATTATCAGGACCAGCGCCGGGATACAATGCTGCAATATTTTCCCTCAATTCCGGAATGCCATTTGCCTGGGCATAGCCAAATTCCACATCCAGAAGTTTGTCAATTTCTCCGGAATCTTGCAGCAACTCCCGCAGAGAAATCGGATGTACTCCACTTTCGGATAAATTATAATCAACTTCATTTTCCCATTTGGACATCATCCGTTCCATCACGAATGGTTGAAAATTGGTCATGATTAACTCCTGGTATTTTTAAAGTGACAGAGTGACAAAGTTACAAAGTTACAAAGTAACAAAGAATAGTATCCTGTAATTAATAAATCATCTTTTTTTATATTGTAATATGCTCCGTCTTTTTATCGATCCGCCATCTGGCGGATCGTGCTTTTGAGAATAACATTGAACCTACAATAATTAAACATCTACGATATTTTTCTGATATTCTCCATTTTCATAAGTAGCTCTCAGCAGGGATGACTCAAATCCGGGTGTAGTTCATTTCTAATAAGTTAGCCTGATCAATTCATAAACCATATCACAGTCATCCGGCACGGAGGGATAACAATTAGAAAACTTTAAGCTTAAAAGCTGATTCATGGATTATCCAAGTTAAGTAATACATTAATCATCAATAACCTTGTAGAGGTTTTATTATTGTAAATATGGGATCGCGTCAGTTTTTTAAATCCTTGTAGAGGATTCATTTATTCAAAAAATTCAAATAACTGTTTTTCATCATATTCAATCTCAAATTAACATTCAGACAGAAATTTCATGACTCTCTCCGGTTCCTCTTGGAACACGAATTCTTTCAACCATTTCTTGAATATCTTTTGGCGGTTCATGAGTTGATAGTGAGACAAAACTTGCTACCAAAAAATTTAAGATCATTCCGATAATTCCAATACCCTCGGGAGAAATTCCAAACCACCAATGTTCAGACGAATTCAATTCAGGGTGGGTAAACTTAAAGTAAATAATATATGTAGCCGTAAAGGTAATCCCAACTATCATTCCCAGGATCGCCCCGTATTTATTTATTCTTTTTGAAAAAATTCCCATGATAATCGCCGGGAAGAATGAGGCAGCCGCCAGGCCGAATGCAAAAGCAACTACCTCTGAGACAAACCCCAGGGGGTGAATGCCAAAATAGCCAGCTACACAAACTGCCAAACCGGCGGCAATTCGGGCTGTAATTAATTCTGCTCTTTCACTAATGCCCGGTCTAATTCCTTTTTTGAGTAAATCATGGGCTATAGATGTGGAAATAACCAGCAGCAAACCAGCTGCTGTCGATAACGCCGCTGCTAAACCACCGGCAGCCACCAGACCGACAACCCAGTTAGGGAGATTGGCAATTTCAGGATTTGCCAGGACTATAATGTCACGATCGATTGTCAGTTCATTTTCAATATCAGAATTTGGCCCCACATATTGAATGATGCCATCGTTATTTTTATCTTCGAATTGAATCAGCCCGGTGTTTTCCCAGTTCTTAAACCAGGTCGGCACATCTTGATAGGGTTTATTTGAAATCGTTGTTAATAAATTTGTTCTTGCAAACGATGCCACTGCGGGTGCAGTCGTGTAAAGAAGCGCAATAAACAATAAAGCCCAGCCGGCAGAAATTCGGGCAGCCGCCACTTTGGGGACAGTGTAAAATCTCACGATGACATGGGGAAGCCCGGCAGTACCAGCCATCAATGCTGCTGTTATACAAAATATATCCATCGTCTCTTTTCGGCCTTCCGTATATGCATGGAAGCCAAGCTGCTGACTCAAACCATCCAACTTATCCAGCAGGAATACTCCTGAGCCATCAGACAGGGTATCGCCAAATCCAACCTGTGGAATAATATTTCCGGTCATTAATATCGAAATGAAAATAGCCGGCACCAAATATGCAAAAATTAACACACAATATTGCGCAACCTGGGTGTAAGTAATCCCTTTCATGCCGCCGAGAACGGCATAAAAGAAAACGATTCCCATGCCTATTAAAACGCCGTTTGTGATGTCTACATCCAAAAATCTTGAAAAGACAATTCCGACCCCGCGCATCTGGCCGGATACATAAGTAAAAGAAATAAAAATAGCACAGACAATTGCAACAAAGCGGGCTGTCTGTGAATAGTAACGGTCACCGACAAAATCCGGCACCGTGTATTTACCGAATTTCCGCAGGTATGGCGCCAATAACAATGCAAGGAGAACATAGCCTCCGGTCCAGCCCATAAGGTAAACGGCGCCGTCTCTTCCCATAAACGAAATAAGCCCGGCCATGGATATAAATGATGCAGCGCTCATCCAATCCGCTGCTGTAGCCATGCCATTCATAACCGGATGAACCTGGCTGCCGGCGATATAAAAATCACCGGTGGATTTAGCTCTTGACCAAATTGCCACACCTATGTAAAGTGTAAATGATAACCCGACCATAACAAAGGTCCATGCTTGAACTGTCATTCTTATTTTATTTCCTTTTCATCAAAATCGTATTTTTTATCCAACCGGTTCATTAAAAATACATAAACGAAAATTAACACCACAAATACATAAATAGCGCCCTGTTGTGCGAACCAAAATCCCAGTTTAAAACCACCAAATCTAAATCGATCCAGCTCATCGACAATTAAAATCCCGAAGCCGTAAGATACAACAAACCAAATCCCCAACAGGATGCCCAGGTATTGCAGGTTCTTTTTCCAGTATTCTTGATGTTTGTTTTTTACATCGTTTGAATTCATCATTCACTTTCCTGTTCTTTGATTGTTAATTCCGGCAGCAAATTATAGTCATGGTGAGCGGAGTTGAACCATGAATATGCTGATGTCGAATTCACGTCAATTAACAGCCCCGGCAAGGGTATCCTGGTGCCTGTTAATCAGGGTTCGTAAATACGTACCGATCCGGTTAGCTGCTTCGAAACCGGCCTTTTTTGCAGCAGCATCTTCCTGATCTGCAGGGATATCCGCACTTTCCGCAAAGTGTTTGATGTCACGATAAAACCCAAGCGTAAACAAATCCCAACCGGCGCCCTGGTCTCGAACGAATATTAAGTTTTGAGGACGATTGAGAGTTTCTAAATAGATATTCTCCATTTCGCGCTGCTGCAACAGTTCTGCGTGCTTACCCGGCAGTGCCTGAAAAACCTCGACATGAAAATAGGATGATTTTGAGAAAGCGTTTTTTACTTCAGATAAATCCGCTCCGTAAACGAATAGATCCTCTTGCCATGCGACAATTTGTTTTTGCTTTTCTGCAAAATTTATGGAATGATCTACCTGGTTTCGTTTTTCGATTCGACTAGCTTTGTAATACTCGGGGTAACTTCCAATCGGCGCTATCAACATGAGATCCCACTGGTCGCCCTGGGAATGGCGCATCCAGAATGGCGCTTCATCATCCGTTTGATGGATTGCTGCCATTTGTTGTTTATACAGATCGATCAAATCCAATAGTTTGCCAGGCGCTGCAC
>JADFJB010000055.1 GCA_022566355.1 candidate division KSB1 bacterium | reverse complement strand
GTTGCGGTTTCTCAGGTGTCCGAAGAAGAGGACAAAATGATGGGAAGGTTCGTATCTCTCAACTCAGAACTCAAGAAGCGAATAGAGTTTCTCAAGAGCCTCTATGTGGGCATTTATAAACGGCTTGAAAATCAACCGCTTGGCCATATTTGGATAGAGAAATTGGGCCCCGCCGTCTGGGCTTCGGTTGGCAGGGGCTTTTAAAACTCCCAACTTTATAAATAATTGTATTTTTATTAAGGGGACGAACTAATGATTATTCACGAATCAAAACACCTTGACTACAAAGATATAATTGATTACTTTAGAATTATTTCCATCAATGTTTTCGGCTTTGGTAATTCCAATAAGAGTGAACAATGGGCGGCAAAACAATTTCCCATTAAGTAATCCTGTCCAAACTCGGAGAAGGCGGCATGGGTTTATAAAGCTGAAGATACTAAACTGGAACGAGAAGTCGCAATCAAGTTTCTACCCAGATTTAATGCAGCCGAAATAGAGCAAATAGGGAAAGTCCCCATGAAAAACTTCCGAAAAGGTCTGTCAAAAGAGGCTATTCATATATCAGTGCTGCTTACTCTTATGCTTTGTGCTGCTCTTTTAATATATTTTTCATTCATGCATAATACACCGAATGCGAACGAGAATTTCACACGCCTCTTAGAAAAACCCGGCTCGGGACCGGACCCACGGCCCTCGGAATGGTTCTGGAAACAGAGAACTTTTCCTCACTGGAAAGCGGAAAAAGATGCCCATTTAGAGATGTTGAGAACTGCTCAGGCAATGAGATCGAAGAAAATCTCGCGAATCAGTTTCGATTTGCAATGGGAATTTGCCGGGCCAACCAATGTACAGGGGAGAGTTCATGATATCGAATTCGATCCTTTGGACCCTAATAATATTTACGCTATTCCCAGCACTGGCGGTATGTTCAAATCCAACGATGCCGGTGTCACCTGGGAGCCGATTTTTGATGATCAGGCGATCTTGACTATGGGTGATATTGCGATTGATCCCATCAACCCGAATATCATTTACGTCGGAACCGGCGAGCCGAATGGCGGTCATAATAATTTCCCGGGTGCAGGCATTTATAAATCCATTGATGCCGGTTCTACTTGGCAGTTGATGGGCCTGGAGAGTACCGTCTCTATCGGCCGGGTGTTGATCGATCCGACGAATACTCAACGGGTGTTTGTTGCGGCTGTCGGCTCTTATTTTGCACCCAACCCGGAGCGGGGAATCTACCGCAGCGAAGACGGCGGGGCCAGTTGGTCACAAGTCCTCTTCGTTAGTGATTCTACCGGCGCAATTGATCTGGTTATGGATCCTACAAATCCTTCCTTTATGATGGCGGCCATGTGGGAACGGGTTCGTCGTCCGCAGTCAAATCATCTTTTCGGCGAAACCAGCGGTATTTTTCGCAGCTTTGATGGCGGCGATAGTTGGGAATTGATCGATCCGAATTTCAGTGGTTTACCCAATCCTCTGGCCACAGATGTGGGGCGTATTGGTTTGGCAATCAGTCAGAGTGAGCCGGATATCATTTATGCACTTTATAATGATGGGCAAGCATACCTGGGGCTTTTCAAAACCACAGATCAGGGTAATACCTGGACCGATGCTGACCCGAACAACCAGCTTTCCAATGGTTTCGGCGGTTTTAGCTGGTATTTTGGTCAGGTGCGAGTTCATCCGGAAAATCCCGATATTGTGTATGTCCTGGACGTCTTGCTTTCGCAAACGACCGATGGCGGTTTTAGCTGGAGTGCTGAATCTCTTTTTCATGTTGATTTTCATGATCTAAAATTTAATCCCCAAAATTCGGATCATATCATTACCGGAAATGATGGTGGCATCGATATTTCTACAAACGGAGGTTTAACATGGACAGAAACTGCTGATTTACCCGTCACTCAATTTTACGAAATCGGGTTGGACCTCAATAATCCTGAAAGATTATACGGCGGAACTCAAGATAACGGGACCACGCGAACTCTCACCGGTGACTTGGATGACTGGGAGTTCATTTTCGGTGGTGACGGCTTCTATGTGATTATTGATCCCACCAACCCGAATATCATCTACTCCGAGTCACAATTCGGTGACTTGGGTAAATCCACCAATGGTGGGGTGAGCTTTCAACCAGTTAATAATGGTATCGATCCGTCCGAACCGACAAATTGGTCAACACCAGTGGTGATGGATCCCAACAATGTTTCGAGGTTGTATTATGGAACCAATCGGGTTTATCGAACTGAGAACGGAGCGGCGAGTTGGACCGCGATCAGCCCTGATTTGACCGAAGGCGGTCCCCGCCTGGGAACTGTTACCACTATCGCCGTTGCTGCAACCAATTCCGATATCATTTATGCCGGTACTGACGATAGTCACGTCTGGCTGAGCACGGATCTTGGTGCAACCTGGAACGAAGTTACCGGTCCCAACATGCCATACCGCTGGATCACCCGGGTCGCGGTTGATCCGACGGATGAAAATATCGCCTACGTTACTTTTTCCGGGCTAAAATGGCACGATCCGGAACCGCATATTTTTCGTACTATGAATATGGCTGAAACCTGGACAGATATCAGCAGTAATTTACCCAACGCCCCCATTAATGCTATCGCTATCGATCCAATTGAAGCGAATATTATATATGTCGGGACGGATGTCGGCGCTTATATCAGCATCGACAACGGGCAAATCTGGGAGGCTCTGGGCAGCGGCATGCCAATGGTCACCGTAACGGATTTGAAGATTCATCCCACTGAACATTTTTTGGTTGCCGGAACCCACGGACGCTCGATGTACAAAATGGATTTATCCGACATTACCGGCCTCGAACCTGATAGGTCGTTTCCGGTTGCCACCAGTTTCGAGCTGCAGCAAAATTTTCCAAACCCTTTTAACCCTGCAACAAAGATTACATATGATCTTCCCAGAGGTGAACAGGTTATTTTAAGGATTTTCAATTCCCTCGGTCAGGAAGTGCGCACTTTGGTGGATCACCGACAGCCAGCAGGAAATCAATCGGTCACCTGGGATAGCAAAGATAATCACGGAGAAACCGTTAGCGCCGGTGTTTATGTATATCGATTATCAGCCGGAAACGAAGTTCAGAACAGGAAGATGATACTGTTGAGATAAGGTTTAAGTAATAAATGCTACGGCGAGGGTGGGAGCGAGCAAAAGAGGTGCCTCGACCGTATGAATTACGCATGAACTCATTGTTGTACTCAACTGGGATGAAGAATTGAAATAAATTTTGTAAATCAGGTCGCGGTACGCGGTTGGTTATATGAGCGTTATTTGAACGTTTTGTGATAGATTTGTGAAATTTGATCTGTATCTTTGGCTGTTGAAGTTACTAATTCATAACCTGACAGATTAAGTATTGTAAAAAAAATCGTGAGGAGTAAGCGATATGTTTCGGAAGAAATTGGCAGCAGCTCTATTGCTTTTAACGTTTGCAACGAGCTGTGTCGGAACTGACTTTATTCAGGATCCGGTTCAACTTTTTGAACCGAAGATTGAGATAGAGCCAGCAAACAGCGCGATTCGTGTAGGCGAAAACATCGATTTTGCTGCGACGTACTACGACAGTTTGGGCCAGCAAGTACAATCGACAGTCTTCCAATGGACAAGCTCAAATTCAGATATTGCGGTTATCGATGACAATGGCACTGCTTCCGGTATCATGCCGGGTCAGGTTCAGATAGTGGCAAAAGTAAACAACATTGTGAGCGAACCCGTTTTGCTAACTATCGTGACAGACCCAAATCAGGTGGCGACCGTTATTGTAACTCCCGATTCAGCCAATAGTAGTCCTGGCCTAACAATACAGTTCTCAGCGATGGTATTAAACTTGAATGGCGATACGATTGCCGGAAAGGTAGTGATGTGGCGGAGCGGCAGTCCGGAAATAGCGGGCATTGATGTAAACGGTCTTGCAACCGCTCTCAAACCTGGTATCGCGGAAATAACCGCAACTGTGGACGGTATCGATAGTAGTCCGGCGCTATTCGAAGTGCTCGGCCAAACAAAGTCCGGTCAGTTCGTACCTCGACCTGGGAGTTCGTATACGGTTCGGGGTGGGGTCACAATGGAAAAACAAGATAATGGCAACCTATTGCTACAATTCGATGACAACTTTTTAAGCAGCAATGGTCCCGGACTTTATGTCTATCTCTCTACTTCGAATTCCGTAGGATCAAACAGTCTCGAAGTTGAAAGATTGAATAGCACGCAAGGTCAACAACTTTATACAATTCAAGGGGATATCGAATTGGATACCTATTCCTGGGTGATTATCCATTGCAAGCCGTTCAATGTGACTTTCGGCTATGCTGAATTGAAATAAATGCGGAGGATTAAGATGCGAGAAAAGAGTAGATTCATCTCCATGCTGCTAATCGTGATTGCACTACCAACGTTTTTGTTTGCCGGTAGCTGGACACAGAAGAAAGGCCGTGGTTTTTACAAGATCGGATTTCGTTTTATCCGGGCAAATGAGTTTTACGAACCCAATGGCAATAAAATCAGCATTCCGACTCTTGGAGATAATACATTGAGTTTTTATGGAGAACACGGTCTTACGGATAGAATTACTTTGGTGGCCTATATTCCGTTTTACAAGCGGATTACGTTGAACCGCCAGGTTGGCCAGGAGAGTGGCTTTGTCTATTTCGAAGGTGATGCGATCTCAGGCATTGCCGATGCCGATGTTGGATTTCGATTTGGTCTACGTCAGGATGGCTCGACTGTGCTGAGCCTTGGGTTCATGTTTGGCCTGCCGCTAGGAGACGATCAACAAGCTAATGGTCTGCTCACCAGCGATGGCGAGTTCAATCAGTTTGTCTCGCTTCAGATTGGCCATTCCTTCTACCCAACTCCGGTGTATTTTGCGTCAGAAGCGGGTTTTAACAATCGTTCGAAGGGCTATTCCGATGAATTCAGATATGGGTTTGAGCTCGGATACCAAATTAAGCAAAGGCTAACCTTTATCTTGCGCGCAACGGGTGTTCAATCGCTCAAGAATGGTAATGATTCGGTTATGGGAGGCATGGGCGGATTATTTGCCAATAATCAGAGTTTTCTTGCTTATGGGCCGGAGTTGGTTTACGCGATGAATGACAAACTCGGCATTTCGTTTGGTGTGGACAGTGCGATATTTGCCGAAAACACACTATCAGCATCGGTTTTTTCCTTCGGGCTGTTTCTGAAAAGATAAAACAGTTATCCAGGTGGTGAGCCTGCCATACTGACTAAAATAAAAAGATGCCAGACGTACTTTTTGCAACACTTGTCTGACACATGATATTGATCTTTACACAGTCTCCAAACTTCTTGGACACTGATATAAAAGAACCCAAAATTTATGCTAATTTGATTGACAAAAAGCAAGACGAAGCGATTGATAAACTTCCTGAATTAATGTGTAGATGAGCTTCAAGAAGGGAATTGAGTTGATTTATTCCAATATAATCGAGGGTCAGACAACTTAAAGGACAAAATCGAATCCGGTTTCTTAAGTATAATCTATACTCAAGATTTCCAATGGATTTATAGGATAAAAACATCATATAATACTTGCATATCGCGTTGTAGACGGGTTCATTCAAAATCTATAAGATTTCATAATTATAAATGTTATAACACCCGTTAAAGGTACCAATGACGGATTTCATTTCTCAAATATTAAGGAAAGTATTCTCATGAAACATTTAGCTTCCACTCTACTTGTACTTGTTATGATTTCAGTGTCGTCACTTCATGCCCAAACACCCAAGTTGCAATTTTCGTCCATGACCGTACCGGCCGGTAATGGTCCACGCTCGGTAATCTTGGTTGACCTGGATCGTGACGGCAATCGTGATCTGGCGGTTGCAAATATATTTGGCTCAACAATTTCGCTTATTTTGGGCACCGGCACCGGCTCTTTCACATTGCAGGGTAGTATTGCTACCATCCATAAAGCGCCGCATGCCATCGCATCTGGCGACTTTAATGAGGATGGTTTGCTGGATGCGGTCACCGCTAATCGAGATAGCAACACTGTTAGCGTGTTTATAGGAGATGGTACAGGTAGCTTCCTCGTCCCAACTTTCTTTGCAACCGGCAGGGGACCGCGCTGGATTGCGATTTCTGATTTCAATGAAGATGGTCATGCAGATCTTGCGGTTACCAATCGTGATGACGACAACGTCACCGTATTGTTGGGTGATGGCAACGGCAATTTTGTGAAAGTAGGCGACTTTTACACCGGCGATGGTCCGGTTCCAATAGAGGCAGCCGATTTTAATGGTGATGGCTTCATCGACTTAGCAGTAGGCAACGATTTTAGCGATACATTGGTGGTCCTGGCTGGAGATGGAACGGGCAGATTTGCTTTTGAATCGGCGATCCCGGTTGGCAAGGGACCCAAAAACATCGCTGTAGGTGATTTAAATCAGGACGGTATTTCTGATATCGCAGTAGCTTGTTTGGATGGGACGGTATACGCACTTTTTTCGGATCTGCAGGGAGGTTTTACCGCCTCATTCTACCCTGCCGGTGACGCCTCATTTGCGGTCGTCATTGAAGATTTTGATGGGGATGGCAAAAGTGACTTGGCTGTGGCCGACGGCGGCAATGATAACTTAGTAGTCTTGTTGAACGATGGTATGGGTGGATTCGCTGATGCGCAAAACTTCCCGGTTGGTTTGGCACCACATGCTGTCGTCGCCGGCGATTTCAATGGTGATGGTAGACCTGATCTCGCGGTTCCCAACACCGGTGATAACACAATAACAATTCTTCTTAACGAAACTCCGGCGCAAGAGTCCGTGCATGTAGTATCGGTAATTCAAATGCTTTATTCGGATTTCTTTCCTGATCCTGCTATCTCACTTGCCGGTCAACCTTTGCGGCTTCTGGTTACAACTAATTCTCGTGAACACGTCAATCGTCTGCGCATTCTGCCTTTTATCGATGCAACTGACATTGTACGTGTAGGTGAAATTATGACGGTCGAGTTTACCCCTCAAGATGTAGGAACCTATCAAATCCAGAACATCGGTCACGGTTTTACTGGCGACATCCTCGTCGTTGAAGATGCGGCTGCGGCCGATGCCAAGGTGATCGAACTTGGCCTGCAAGGCATTTCGCTTATCCACAGCAATGCCCAAACGCAACTTTATCCTGCGACCATACGCGTACTTAAAGGTATTCCTTTAACGATATATAATATTAGCCTTGATGATGAGCATTGGGTCAGTATTACACCTTGGGTAACGGCTCCTTCCCCATCTGAACCAGGTAATGTGAGACCGCGCGCTGTTACGACTTTTGAGTTTACGCCCACAGATACCGGGAGTTTCGTCATTCAGCATACTGTGCATGGTTTTAGCGGTACCTTGATTGTCGAAGAACCAATCCTTACAGGAATCGCAACACAAAGATTCGTGCCGGGACAATATACTCTTTCTCAAAATTACCCAAACCCTTTTAATCCCGAAACAAAAATTGAGTACTTTTTGGAAAAAGCTGGTTTAGTCAGAATTACGATTTACAATCAACTTGGTCAACTTGTCAGGCGGTTGGTCAATGAACAAAGACCCGCAGGTCAACATTCGATCTTATGGAACGGACGGAGCAATGAAGGACTACATTTAATCAGCGGTGTGTATTTATATCGGTTAAAAACGGACAAGTTCGTCCAAACTAGGAAGCTCATTTTGCTGAGATAAAGAAAATCTTTCGGGCTGTAGTAATTTGTTTACCTCAATTACCCCTCCTAACCTCCCCTTATCAAGGGGAGGAATTTCTCCTCCTTGTTTAAGGAGGGGCCAGGGGAGGTTTTAATGATATTGATAAGTACAATTTTAATATATTACAGTAATTTTGTTTTTATACGCTAAGTTATTGTGCCGATTGTCGATAACCGCATTTCTTGCAGAAAGGAGTATTGGAAAATGAATAAATGTATTTTTGCTGTTGTTTTTGTCTTCATAATATCATCCATGAGTTATGCTCAAATTGATATCTCACACCTGACACATGAGCAACAAGCACGCGTAAAAAAAGCCTTTACCTCCCAAAACTGCACCTGCGGGTGTGAAATGACGATCGCTGAGTGCTTGACGGATGACCCATCGTGTGATGTCTCCCCTGAACTGGCTAAGGTGATAATTGATGAAATCTCTAATGAAAGTGCTCCCATTGCCCTTAAACGGATAGATATTTCCCATCTAACAACAAAGCAGCAAAATCAAATTATCGAGGTACTTAACACTCAAAATTGCACATGTGGGTGTGGCATGACAATCACTAAGTGCTTGATTGATGATCCATCGTGTGATGTTTCACCCAATTTAGCCCAGGTTGTAGTCAATGCCATTGTGAGTGGAAAAACAGTTGCTTCTTCTAATAATTCTAAGCCGAATCAACTGAAGTCAGATAATGGTAAATGGTATCAGGAAGTGGTCGGAAGGCAGTTGGTATATATTTATGTTGGAATGGGGTATCGTGAAAAATATCAAATTTGGCTATGCAGTGTTGGCACTTTTCAAAGCAGCGGACAGGGGGGAAGTGTTTCCAGTTTGGGAAGTGGTGCTTTTAGTGATGGTGGCAATAGTGGCAATTGGGCTGTCAACGGCAATATTTTGACTTTGGCTTACGCAAGCGGCGAAACAAAGAATTTTACCTTATCGATACAAGAGGGTTTTCTTTATTTGAACAACACCAAGTATTACCGCACCGATAATGATGTTTGCAACTAACCATTATTTTATTTTTGTTCAAAAATTCCAGAGAAAATTTGATTTCAAACGATTTAAATTGGCCTACCCAATCCAGCTAGTATATAGCCTAATTTGGGAAAATTCCCCTTGTAAATTAAGGTAACACATCATAACTTAGTATAATATTTGGGAAACTATAGAAGCACTTGTTAGATTAGATGTTTTAATCAAATTTGTAAATTCAGATGATTGATTTAATGCCTCTATCAGGAGATCAAGAGCCGGAAAATGCTTCATCAGAGTTACATATTGATTGGTTAGACGATGATTGGGAAGTTGCCCCAAATGTTCAATTGGAAAACTGTATTTTAAGGAAATGGCACGAGTGTAACGTCGACGCAACCTGATGGAACTATTTTTATGTGCAAAAGTGGAAGCAAACTAATTTGTCTTTTGAGAAATGGAGACCAATATGGGAATAAATAAAAAAACTGCTGTCTCTCAATTCGTTTTTGTCTTCATTTGCGCATTTACTCTACTTTTCAAAGCATGCAGCAATAAGTCGCCTATGGAGACGCTGGATAATCTTGATGGGCCCACATTGGCAGACACGGCCTGGCCAATGTCCCAGCAGAACCCGCAGCATACTGGTTTAAGTCCATACAACGGCCCTGTAAGTCCCAAAATAAAATGGGATTTAGAGGTTGACCCTATTGTTTCTCCAATTATTGGTCCAAATGGAGATATATATGTGGCTAATACGTCAGCATTGGGCGGGTCAGCTCAATTATCTGCTGTCGATATCAAAGGTGCCGTTGTTAGCCTCAAATGGAGCACTCCAATAGGGGACGGTGTTTTCTCAGGCCGTGATCCTGCTGTAGCTTCTGACGGTACTGTCTATGTACCCACAATAGGTGGGATTCTTTTTGCTATACAGCCAAATGGTGTACTTAGATGGACTTTTAATGGCGAAGGGCCATTGAAATCGCCTGTCATTGGGTCAGATGGTACGATCTATTTCAGTGCAGACTCGGCTTTACTCTATGCAATAAATTCTGATGGCTCCCTAAAATGGTCCTATCAAATGATCAATATCACAAACAACTCACCAGCCCTTGGGTCAGACGGTGTCATTTATATCAACGACATGGCCCCAAACCTCTATGCGTTCCACCCTGACGGCCAGGTGAAATGGACCTTAGCCTTGACCACAAATGGCAGCAATTTTAGCAATATAGATCCTGTGCTTGCTAACGATGGAACCATATATGTAGGTTACAGCGCCGGAGGATTGTATGCTGTTACACCGACTGGTGAGCTAAAATGGAGATGGCAATCGCCATCAAAAAGACTCAATTCCCGTTCTAAGATCCTGCTTGGACCAGATGGGACCATTTACATAGATGATAACCAGTTGAATCTCTATGCTATTAACCCTGATGGGACAACTAAATGGTCAATCCGCCCTCTTGTTTCTTTACCGGGAATCGGTAGGATTGGCGGGAGGAGTGTGGGGGCTGATGGTACTATCTTTCTTCACGTTAATGATGGACCTTTGAAACTTTTGGCTATCAATCCCAGTGGCACACAAAAATGGGAACTTCCACTCCGAGCAGGCAACAGAGCCGCATATTCATCGCCTGTCATAGCGAGCGATGGCATTATCTATCTAGGTAGCGAAAACGAGCTTTTCTCGGTTGGAGCTCTTTGATTCCAGAAGACAACGAGCAAATTGCGCTTGTACCCATGAAAGACGTATCTGAAATCACACGAGTAGACTGTAATTGTCATCGGGCTTGACTATCCTCAACCGGGTTTTCACCTGCTAAATATTTTTCTTGTTTTTCGCCGTCTGCCGAAGTAACATTTCTGTCATAGACATCAATTGTTAACCAGAGCCTAGGGATTCCTACGAGAACCATTATGATTGGCCAAACCATCTCTCACTTTACCCTGTGAGATAAAAATGCACGATTTATTAAAATAATTCGACCCAAGAGAGAACTTCAACATGATGATAAATCTCCATCTACATATCTCACGGGGTAAACAAAATCCTCGAGAAACTCAGTGAAGGCGAGATGGGTACCGTTCTACATTGCTACCTTGCTGATTTTGCTTCTACATACGGAATTGAAAGATGAAAGCATTGTGACATGGCACGGCTAGCAAGTTTTCTAAAGGCGATCACCTCGCGTTATGTGCGACTGGCGTACGCCCTTTTGGTTTTTATTCTTTCGTTGTTAGCCATTTTTGAAGCCCCTACGCGCCTCCTCTGGATGGCTGCAATACTCGTGACGGAATATGGCCACTTTTTAGCAATACTTTCACTCCTTGTTCTTTTACCCGGTTGGCGACATTCATGGCTTGGCCGGTTCAGTGGCGTGCTGGCACTAATTGCGTCCTTTCTTAGCATAACGCCCATACTTCGTGCGTTGCAGGTGAAGAACCAGTTACCAGAGAAATTCGAGATTGCCTTCGATAACAAAAATGACAAAGGCAGCCTTGTAGAGCTTGGGAGACAAGACCCATTAGACTTCTCAGACCTCTTTTTCGGTGTCGAGTTCAGCACTATTGAGAGTAGCACCCATGTCTATCGTCGCACAAATGGAAATGAACTGACTCTAGATCTCTACAGAGCCACAACCGACAATGAGGCCCGCCCGGGAGTTATCGTCATTCATGGTGGCGCCTGGCGCAGCGGTAACAGTAAACAATTACCCAATCTCAATAGTTACCTGGCCGGCAGAGGCTACGTAGTGGCGGCTGTAAGCTACCGTTTGGTACCGCACTCTCGTTACCCTGCACCTATCTCAGACATTCAATCAGCCATTTCCTATCTCAGAGATCACGCCTCGGAGTTTGGCTTGGATCCGGAACGCCTGGTTTTACTGGGACGTTCGGCTGGAGCACACCTGGCTCTGCATACGGCCTATACTTCAGATGAGCCAGCTATTCGAGGGGTGGTGTCCCTATAATGGGCCCGCTGATTTATACTATGGTTACACGCATCCGGCCAGACCCCTTGTTATCGATACCAAAAAGGTGCTGGAGGACTTTTTGGGTGGAAATCCGACAGAACTACCAGAGATTTATCGAGCCGCGTCACCCATTCATTACGTTGGTGCTAACACACCGCCGACGTTGTTAATTCATGGCGGGCGAGACGAGTTGGTTACGCCAGAACAAAGCCGCAGATTGGCCAGCAAGCTACGCGCAAGTGACGTGCCAAACCTTTACTTGCATTTGCCGTGGGCAACGCACGCTTGCGATTTCAATATGAGCGGTCCAAGCGGACAATTGATACTCTATGCTATTGAGCGTTTTCTTGACTGGTGTGTTAGCTAGCAAGGATAGCAGATTACAATTCTCGGGAGTTTCTTACTTTTTATAAAAATATAAAGTCATGAATATTGACCTTGCCGGTTGTGGAGAATCCGGAAATGACCGTGAAACATGGAATATGACATCGTATAGAAGATTTTACAGCTGTTATTAAAAAACTGAACTTTAAACAAGCTTTATTGAGAATACTTTGCTTCTATATTTTTGGCTGGAGTTGATTGGTTTGGTGAGTGCTCTCTCAAAGTTTTGTTCCGGTTTGGCGCCGTAACATTTATGATTGAGAATGCTTTATGCAATGAAATGTAAGTATAATTTTTTTTCTTCTAATAATTGAGATAATATGTTCTGAGCTGGATAGATAATGTATTTTGTGCAAACCAAATCAATATATCATTGCTAGAAAGAGTTATATTGATTAAATATGGATCGTCATAATAATGCATACTTATTTCTAAAAGTATTAAGGCAGGATTAACAAGACGAACAAGATTTATAAAATGATAAATGAAATAGATCAATGTTTTGAAACCGTTATAACATTTTTTTGTCATTAACACCTGGCTTCAAGCCAGGTATTAATAGGATTATCAATAGTTTTCAACCGCTTTAGCGGTTTTAAGATTTGCATCATTTTCAAAGCTATGTTTTTCCTAAGAATATCTAAAAGTACTCATTTTTATGATGGACCTTAAATATGTTTGGATTTTGCTCTATATTCTGAGAAATGTCGGGTAAATAAATACTAAAAAGCTTAACGGCTAGGATTAAATACCCATAGAAAAGAAGCGGCTACGTCCAACAAACTGAAGCAAAATATAGTATATTGTGATAAAACTGTGGAAAGTATGACCGAAACCAAGAAAGCAGAAGAAGAGTTACGTATTCAAAAAGCTTATTTTGAAAAGTTGTTCAATAGCGATCCTGAGGCTATTGTACTGCATGACAACAATAATATTGTGGTTAAGGTAAATGACGAATTCACAAGATTGTTTGGCTATTCCAGCGAGGAAGCAATCGGAATGCCGGTAAATGAGTTGGTTGCTTCAAAGGAATTCCAGGATGAAGTATCTGAAAATTTCAATAGAGTAATTCATGGCCAAACAGTAGAAGTTGAATCAAAACGCAAACGTAAGGACGGAACATTGTTTGATGTTTCGATTCTGCATGCCCGTATCCTTCACGGCGATAACCAGATGGGGGTATATGCTATCTATCATCGTGATATTACCGAACGCAAACAAGCGGAAGAAGAACTGAATGTTGAGAAGATTTATCTTGAAGAGTTGTTCAATAGCGCCCCCGAGGCGATTGTATTGCATGACAACAATGATATTGTGGTTAATGTCAATGACGAATTCACAAGAATGTTTGGTTATTCTCGTGAGGAAGCAATCGGAAAGCCAATAAATGATTTGGTCGTTTCAGAAGAGTACAAAGAACATGCTGCTGCGAATTCCAAGATGGTGGTTCATGGCCAAAGAACTGACAGTGATACAAAACGTAAACGTAAAGACGGGTCTCTTATTGATGTCTGGATTATCGGGGCTCCTATTATTAATAATGGCAAACAGATGGGAGTTTATGCAATCTATCGCGACATTACCGAACGCAGGAAAGCAGAGGAGACGCGAATCAGGGTGGTGGAAGAAGCGAAAATGGCAAGAAATATTCAAATAAATCTCCTGCCAAAGTCCAACCCCGAAATCGATGGCTACGATATTGTCGGAATGAGTATTCCCGCTTTAAATGTTGGGGGAGATTATTATGATTTTATCCGTCTGGATGATGATCAACTAGCGATCGGGTTGGGAGATGTAAGCGGCAAGGGACTGGCAGCTTCCCTGGTGATGTCAAACCTGCAGGCAACTATTCGAGGACAAACATTTTTCGATGTAAATGCAGATGGCTGTCTCGAGGGGGCAAATAAACTTTTATTCCACAGTACGGACTCGCGAACATTTGTTTCTCTTTTTTATGGAATTTTGGATACCCGGAAAAATACCTTATGTTATACTAATGCCGGACACAATTTACCGATCCTTTTCTCTGCGGGAAAAAAACCTGTCCCACTGGAAACCCGGGGGATTGCCCTTGGTCTTAAAGAGAATGTCTCCTATGTGAGAGATGAGATATCCATTCATCCGAACGACCTGTTGCTAATTTATTCAGACGGAATTTCTGAAGCCATGAATGAACGGATGGAAGAATTTGGTGAGGAAAGACTTCAGGAAATTGTCCAACACAATAGCGGAGATTCTGCCAGCGAAATCATTGAGAAGATCATTGCTGCAGCCAATTTGCACTTCGGTGATGCATCGCAGAATGACGACATGACAATAATTATCATAAAGCGAAAGCGCTGAAGTAAGGCTACTATTGACCGGTTCTTATTAAAATTAAGATATGTGGTTTAGAGAACTTACTTATTTCGCAGGTAAAACAATGATGAGATGGTAAAAATGAAGCCGGAGTAAAGGTGTCCAGCGGAGTCTACATTTACAGATTAAGGGGGCAATTTTGTAAAATCCAGGAAGATGTTATTGATGCAATAGTTGGAATACTATTTAATGGAGGATTTGTCTTTTCCGGCTTCGCATAAGTCTTATTAATGTTAAATAATTTGACATTTTAAACTTTGCATAGAAATTCGGTTATTTGGGATTTGTAAACCTTTTTACTTAGGTCTCTCCATAATGAGAAGCAATGGCCGCCTATCCGAAGAATCATATTTTCTCTTATCGCCATTGTTGTCCAAAATCACATAAACATTGTTCTCGTCTATGTAAAGTCCTTCGCCGCGACCGTATTTCATATTTTTATATTTTAACGCCTTGCTTGTTTCAATTTTCGCATAAGACCAAACACTTTTTTCTAATACTGTACCTTTTTCCACAACGATTTCACAAATTGTGCTGGCGCCTCTTTCTAATACAAATAATGAATTACCGGTAAAATGTAAACCGGTATAATCGAGCGGACGTTTTTTAGGCCATTTTCGACTTGATCTATTATTTACAGTTACATAGATCTCATCCGGTATTTTCTCAGTATTCACTTGGATAAACCCCCTTGGCTCACGCTCGGCACAGAGGATGAATTGATGATCATCGATAAATGTTAATCCTTCAAAATTGGCGTTATTTTTTTTGAATAAGCCTTTTTCCTTTCCAAAATATTCCAAACTTGGAGTTATCCAATCCATTTCTTGGCCATCCGGACTCACTTTTAATATGCGAAAAGTTGATTCACTGGCAAGATAAAAATTCCCCTGGTTATCAACGGTGATGCCTTCAAAATCGTATTTTTTAACTTCTTTAGGTTCAGGCAAATCAAGCTCAATATATGGCTCCAAGACCACTCGATCTTCTTCAAAAATAATTTTGAAAATGATATCGTGATCGTCGGAAATGGTGAACAACACATCGTTGAACTTCGTTAGACCTGAAGGTTCAACTTGCTCAATCCAATCGACCGGAAGGGCTTTTATCAGCTTCAAATGTTTAACTTTGTTTTGAGAGCAAGCTGGCGATGCAAGCGCACAAAATAACCCAAAAAGCAAAAAACTATAGTTGATCATTTTTTTAAATTCGAAATTTTTGATGATCTTTCTCCTTCAGTAAAACAAATGAGGATGTTTTTTTTATTATTTTAAGTGTGAGTTTAACTTTTCATACAAGACTCAAAGGCTCAAAGTTCATATAATGAATCTTTTGATGCCCTTTTTTGAAATTGTTCGGCTATTGGTTTTTGGCTGTTAGCTATTGGCATTTAATCCCAATAAAAGATGGTTAAGTGATTATGGATCAGTTAAAATAGTGAACAAAAAATGAGTAACAATCTCATCAGTAAGCTAAAGGCAAACAGCTAAAAGCTAATGGCTGAATAGTTGGAATTCTTCTTTATTACTTGGAAAATATTCGTTTATAGTTTTATCCTTTGAGTCTTAGAGACTTTGAGGCTGAATAGTTACGTCCAAATTGTTAATATCTTACTTATAGAACAATGGGTATTTCCCAGGGTCAGCCTCATGCATCAATTCATAAATGGTCTCAAAAATTTGCTCGACATTCGGTTTGGAGAAATAATCGCCATCAGATCCAAACGCAGTTCTATGCGGTTTGGCCGGCAGAGTCCGAGGCTCGGAATCAAGCCAATAATAGCCTTTTTGTTTCTCCAATACTTCTTGCATCATGTAGGCTGTACAACCACCTGGTACATCTTCATCAAGAAAAACAATGCGGCTGGTCTTCTTCAAAGATTCCAGGATCATGCCTCGGGTATCAAAAGGCAAAAGAGATTGTACATCGATAATTTCTGTTTCGATACCTGTCTTTTTTAAGTGCTCGGCAGCCTCTAATGCAATCCGGCAGCAAGCGCCATAGGTAACAAGTGTAACATCTTTACCTTCTCGCAAAATTTCCGATACACCCAATGGGACAGTAAATTCACTAATATTATCCGGTAATTTTTCTTTCAATCGATATCCGTTTAATACCTCCACTATTAAGCATGGCTCATCAGATTGCAGTAGAGTATTGTAGAATCCGGCTGCTTGCGTCATATTGCGTGGAACCAGGATATGCATTCCTCTAAGTAGGTGACAAATGGCCCCCATGGGCGAGCCGGCATGCCAGATACCCTCAAGCCTATGGCCTCTCGATCGGATAATGACAGGCGCCTTCTGACCGCCTTTGGTGCGCCAATGCAGGGTAGCCAAATCATCGGATATAATTTGGATGGCATACAGGAGATAGTCCAGATACTGAATTTCAGCAATGGGTCGTAATCCACGCAAAGCCATACCAATCGCTTGACCGATGATCGTGCATTCACGAATTCCAGTGTCTGAAACCCTTAGCTTGCCATATTTCTCCTGCAGACCTTTAAACCCCTGGTTAACGTCGCCAAGCTTGCCAACATCCTGCCCGAATGCAATGACCCGGGGATCCCGTCCAAGTGCGGCATCAAAACATTTATTTAAAATTTCAGAACCATTAATTATAGGAGAATCATCAGAAAAAATCGGTTTGATCTCTGCTACATTGAGGGCAGATTCTATCGACTGGCTGTGCAAATGGGAACTGTAACGATCTTCATTCAAATCTTCTTGTTTTTTCTTCCAATCGATTAAATTTTGCCTGGCTTGTGAATCTTCATTCCTGACCAAAATTAAGGCGTCCTTTACTGCAGGCATCACGTTTCGGCGCAACGGATTTGGAATACTGATCAGGGAATTCTTGACTTTTTTCAATTCAGTCGATTGCGATGAATCTTCAGCCAAATCATCAATCATTCTTGCCACATCATCCACTTCCTGTCGAATCGGAGACAGAAAACTCTCCCAGGCCTCATCCCTGATTTTGATCACTAATTTTTTATCTTTTTCTTCGTATTCATCCATTTCTTCAGCAGTGGCTATCTCTTCACCAATCATCCATTCCCGCATCTTCCTGATGCCGTCAAACTCATCCTCCCATACAAGCCTTTCTTTAGATTTATAACGCTCATGACTTCCCGATGTAGAGTGGCCCTGGGGTTGGGTGATTTCAGTCACATGGATGATTGAAGGGACATGTTGCTCCCTGGCAATTTTTGCAGCTTTCTGGTAGATTTCGATTAATTCCGGGTATTGCCATCCTTTAACCGTGTAGATGTCATAACCAGGATTGTTACCCGGCTTTCGTTGGAAACCTTTCAATAGCTCTGAAATATTTTCTTTGGTAACTTGTTCTTCGTTTGGAACGGAAATGCCATAATGATCATCCCAAATGGAAAGCACCATGGGGGCTTTTAAAACACCGATCGCATTAATAGATTCCCAAAACATTCCTTCTGCACAGCTGGCATTACCAATGGTTCCAAATGCAATTTCATTTCCATTATTAGAAAATTGTTTGAACGATTGCAGTTCTTTCAATTCGCGATACAATTTAGAAGCGTAGGACAATCCTACCAGTTTCGGCATTTGTGAGCCCGTTGGAGAAATGTCCGAAGCAGAATTGTATTCAGACATCATATCTTTCCAACTGCCATCATCAGAGAGGCTCCTTGTTGCAAAATGGCAGTTCATGGAACGACCGGCGGTAGCGGGTTCGGCTTCAACATCTGTATGTGCATATAGTTGTGCAAAAAATTCGTGGATTGTGTGAATACCTAACGCCATCACAAGGGTTTGATCTCGATAATACCCGGAACGAATATCTCCCAACCGAAAAGCTTTGGCTAATGCGATTTGTGGGATTTCTTTGCCATCACCAAAAATGCCGAACTTGGCTTTTCCTCCCATTACCTCTCTCCGGCCCAGTACACAGGCTTGCCGATTCTTGAAAGCTAAGCGATAATCACTAATGATTTCTTCTTTTGATAGCGTGATTGATTTTAACTTTATAGTCTTTTCTTTGGTCTCCAGCATATTCAATGTCCTTTGGTGTTTATTAAAAGAACAAGCTTATTTATTATCGGCAAAAAGTTTGATTGAGCAAAAAAACAAATTATTTACTGTTAAATAAAAAGCCACTACGGGATGGAGTAGATATTAAACCAGATTATATCGTGATAAAACCCTCCATATATTTAACACAACAACCGGCAATAATCACACGATCGCCATTGTGTTCACAAAATAATTCTCCTCCACGAGCTGAAAGCTGGTACGCATGTAATTTGGTTTTGCCAAGCTTATCCGACCAATATGGAATCAAAGCGCAATGGGCAGATCCTGTCACTGGGTCTTCCGGTATGCCGTATCTCGGAGCGAAAAATCGGGAAACAAAATCTGCCTGGTCTCCTTTGGCGGTAACGATGACTCCTCTAGAGTCCACGGTATTCAACAATTGCATATTGGGTTTTAGGTTCCTGATTTCTGCTTCAGTTTCATAGGTTACGAAATAATCATCATTTTGCAATACATGAAGCGGGTTTCCTCCTAAAGCTTGCAATAATTTTTGATCCGCTTCACAGGGTTCAGGTGGCTGGGCGGGAAAATCCAGCTGCAGCAAATTGGCCTTACTGGTAACGATCAACAAACCGCTTCTTGTTTGAAATGAAACCTTTTCGATCCTTGTATTAATGTCGTTAAAAATGACATATGCAGTAGCTAAAGTCGCATGGCCACACAAATCCACTTCTGCAACTGGAGTAAACCAGCGTAAATGATATCCTTCCGATTCAGGAATAAAAAACGCAGTTTCGGATAGATTGTTTTCTAATGCGATAGACTGCAGTATTGAATCCTCTAGCCACTCATCCAATGGACAGACAGCAGCCGGATTTCCGGAAAACACCTTGCTCGTAAACGCATCTATTTGGTAGATTGGGATTTTCATGACAAAAAAAATTCACTATTTTTTTAGGTTCTAAATATAATGATAATTATTTACAATTCAAAAATATTGATTTCATTTTAGTCCATACAAATTAAGAATGCATTGCGTTTGATATATATTTTTGAATGGTATTAATAGTTTTACAAGTTCTGATTGTTGTTGGTTATTGTAGTTTGTCTAGAATTCCTGAACCCCTGAACCTGCCATCAGGGGCAGGCTCTGTCAGGAACAGGTTTAGAGCTTATTATCAGAATTTCTTTTCGTTTCTATTTTCTCCCAATGATTGAATCAGATTTTTTGTGCGATTAGACCTGGCAGGTTTCACAAACTCCAATTTTTAGGAATTTTATTTTCTGGAATAAAAACCTGCCAGGTCTGAATACTATCGACTGCAGTAAATTGATGTTGATAAATAGTATGATAAATTTGTCAATTCCAAAATATTATCCAATTGGATCCCGGATAATTTCATAAAATAAAAGATCTATCAAGTATAGGTGCTTATGAAAATATTCCCTTACAATTCTGCACAAAACATCGGATTGGCATCAATCCCCAGACGAAGATCCGTTCCCGGTTTAGTTAAATCTTCCTATTTAGTGTCTGAACGAAAAGCACCCATTCTGTCATTCCCGCAATGCTTTTAGCGGGAATCTACATGCTTGGAATGATTAGATTCCGGCTCAAGCTTGTCCCTGCATGTTTTTAGCAGGGAAGATTACCGGAATGACACTAGATGTTGAGTTTTCGGTCAAACACTATTTAGAGGGTGGGATAAATTAGAATTCTGCATTGTAGGTTCGATGAATATTAGCACTAAAATAATAAATTTTGTTATCCCTTCCTTTTATACTTCAATTTCCTGGTGTCCCGAGTAGTTATATTTAACTGACGTATTCGCAGGACAAAGGAGTAACATTAAAAAGAACTGCGAAGTATTAAAATCCCAGCGCTCTTTTTGGTTGGTGAAAACGAGAAAATCTATCCTGCTCGGGAAGCTGTGCAGTGCCTGCATGATTTGGCGCCGTATGTAAAAACGGAAATTATATCCAATGCCGGTCATGACCTGACAATTACTCAGGCGCAGATGGTAAACCAAAAAGTGATAGCCTTTTTGAAGCAGTCATGAATAAGTACTAAATATAGCGATTGCTGTCGCCTAGAGCGATGGCATCGTTTATATTCCCAGGTTTTTTCCTTGAAAAGCATCATGTATTTTTACACATTTACCAAATTTGAATTAACCTCCTCTACCCACTCCTTAACAAGGAGGGGAAATTCCTCCCCTTGATAACCTTGATAAGGGGAGGTTAGGAGGGGTAATTGAGATAAACAAATTACTACAGCTCTATAGCTCCGTTTAAAAATATGTCACAGGATTTATGAAACAGACCACTAAGCATAAAATGGACTCCTACTTAAAAGCATACAGGCGTGACAAAATGATTTCTAGGACAGTCTGGATATTTCATATTTATTTATAAGCTGGTTTTATGGATGATTGGCATTTATATATCATAGAATGCAATGGCGGCTCACTTTACACAGGTGTAACCCTGGATGTGGATAGAAGGCTTAAGGAACATCAGGAACAGGGAGATAAATGTGCCAAATACCTTAAAGGGAAAGCGCCGTTAACACTGGTTTTCCAAGAGTGTGTTGGTGCGAAAGAAAAAGCGTTCAGCATTGAAAGGCTGGTAAAAAATAGTACAAAAAAAAATAAAGAAAACCTGGTAAAAGGAAATATAAGTTTGGACGATTTTATTAAAATAAGGGCATAGTATGCAAATATGGGTTGACGCTGATGCATGCCCGAAAGTGATTAAGGAAATTCTTTTTAGGGCAGCAGTGAGGGTTGGTGTCTTGCTAGTCTTCGTTGCTAATCAGCCGCTTCGAATTCCAAAATCACCATATATAAGCACGATACTTGTTCCCGAAGGATTTGATGTTGCAGATGATCAGATCATTGAACGCGTTCAACCCGAAGATCTGGTGATCACCGAGGATGTTCCACTCGCTGCAGCAATTATTGAAAAAGGCTCTTTTGCCTTAAACCCGAGAGGAAAATTCTATGACAAAAACAACATCGGCGAGGCGCTTACGATGCGTAATTTTATGGACGAATTAAGGGGCAGCGGTATTGATACAAAGGGACCTTCACCATTTAAACCCAGTGATCGCGAAGCTTTTGCAAATCAATTGCATCAATTCTTAACCAAGCATATACAAAAATTATAAATTTTATCAATTATAGATTAGAAAACTATACTGGTTTTGCACCAGAACTCATTTCTTCCACCGTCCGCTTCTTGCTTTCTTATGCCGGGGTTTGGGTTTAAATCCATCCTTCTTTTTACCACCGTGTGGTTTTTCGGCTCCTTTAAATTCCGAAATGTTTAGCTGCTGGTTAGATACCCAAATATTTTTCAACGCATGAAGGATGTTGCGCGGCATGTCTTCAGGCAGATCCACAGTGCTAAAATCGTCAAAAATATCGATACGCCCAATAAACTCGCTGTCTAGCCCGGCTTCGTTGGCAATGGCCCCGACAATATTACCCGGTTTTACACCATGTTTGAGACCGACTTCAATACGATATCGTTGCATTCCGCTTTCCGGGTTGGATGGTTTTTTGCTTCGCAATACAGCCGTTTTTTCTTTCCTGGGCTTATCCTCATAAGGCGCCCAGGATTTTTCAGGCTTGTGGGTTAATAATAAAGGCTCGTCTCCCTGCACCATTTTGGCCAAAGCGGCGGCAATATCCAGGGCAGGTACATTGTGCTCCTGGCGGTATTGATCCAATAACTGGTGATAAAAATCCAACTCCTCAGCAGCAAGTGTATCTGTAATACTTTGCTTGAAACGGGCAATGCGTTTGTCGTTGATCACTTCTGTCGAGGGCAGCTCCATCATTTCGATCTTCTGGTTGGTGGCTTTTTCAATCGCATATAGCATTTTTCTTTCCCGTGGAGCAACGAAAAGGATCGCCTCACCTTCTCGACCGAAACGACCGGTACGGCCAATGCGATGAATATAAGATTCTGTATCATAAGGAATATCGTAATTGATCACATGACTGACGCGCTCAACATCCAGGCCACGCGCAGCTACATCGGTAGCAACAAGAATATCGAGTTTGCCACCCTTCAATCGTTCGATGGTACGTTCCCGGATTTTTTGCGTAATGTCACTATTGAGCGGCGCCGGCTCATATCCCCGGGCTTGCAGTTTTCCGGCCAGATCAATCGTCGCGATTTTGGTTCGTACAAAGATGATCATACCATCGAAAGCCTCGGCCTCAAGAATCCGGGTCAATGCATCGAGTTTATGGACACCACTAACCATCCAGTAGCGCTGGCGAATATTTTCCGCAGTGATGATGTGTACTTTTATAGTAACCTCTTCAGGGTTTTGCAGGTATTTCTTGGCAATTTGGCGGATGGCATGGGGCAGTGTGGCCGAAAACAGGGCTATCTGGCGGCCTGGAGGCGTATGTTTCAATATCCACTCCACATCATCGATGAAACCCATACGCAGCATTTCATCCGCTTCATCCAACACCAGGCAGGTAAGTTCATCCAATACAAGGGTCTTGCGATTGATATGGTCCATCACCCGGCCAGGTGTGCCTACCACGACATGGACACCGCGTTTTAGCCTGCGCAACTGTTCGCTGTAAGCTTGTCCGCCATAAATGGGTAAAACATGAAAGCCCTTTATGTGCTTTGCATAACGCTGGAATGCTTCCGCAACCTGGATGGCCAATTCCCGCGTAGGCGTCAGTACCAACACTTGTGGTTTGTGTTTTTTAAGATCGATACGCGACAGCAATGGCAAAGCAAATGCGGCAGTCTTGCCGGTGCCTGTTTGGGCTTGCCCCAGTATATCTTTACCTGCTAACATGAGTGGAATTGTAAGGGATTGAATAGGGGAGGGCGTCTCATAACCGACGTCATTCAATGCCTTCAGCACTGGTTTGATCAGATCTAATTCGTGAAAGCCAGGTTGTTCAGAAAGTTCATCGGACATTAAGTCCTCCTAATAATAAAGAAATTAGAATAAAGGTACGTCTAGAAGGTCATATCAGGCAATCAGCGTGCAATCCAGGCTGAAAGTTTCTTTGCATTTGATGTGGAGAGCTTGTGAAAATTTGGAACTTTGAATTCAAATTAATTTGCAAAAATATTCCGGGAATATGTACCACGTTTGATAAGTACCGATTTTTTTGTTAATTATATGATAGGAATCCCTAAAAAACACGGATTATAACGGTTAGCCGGTTGGTGTGTGGATTTGGCTTACCTTGTTATCTCATTTTGAATCCGTTCATCCAGGAGTTGAACTCCTCGACAGTAAGTTGTATTAAGGTTGCATTTAGATTTATGAGAAGGAATACAACTCCATCACGGGTGCCACAACATGAATATTGTGTTACAATCTTTTTTACTGCGGCGGTGTAAATTTCTCCACTTTATTTTGAATCGGATCTAATGACTGTAAGTAGGCATAGATAGCGCCAAGATCTTCTTCGGTCATCCCGGCTTGCAAGGTCCACGGCATTACGGTTTGAAAACCTACATTTGAAACGGGTAGATGGCTTGCAGCTGAATCGGCGAAAGCTTTGAAGCGATTGACAAATACTTCCTTACTCCAACTGCCAATTCCGGTTTCCATATCCGGTGTAAGATTTGCCGAACGCAGGGTTCCTGTTTTCGGATCACTAAACTCAAAGCCGCCGGATAGTTCTTTCCCTTCGATTGGAGTTCCCTGGTGTGAAGGGGTATGGCAAAACATACACCCGCCAATGCGGGTTAGGTATTTTCCTGTAGCCAGGCTGTCGGAAGGGTCGGGAAGCGGCTGCGGATCGGGGTCTGTTGGGATAGTACGAAAAATAAGATTGACAGGGAAATCGATGGAAGATTCAGGAACTTCATTTTCGATTGCCGGTAGCGAGCGCAGGTATGCAACCATCGAATAAATATCTTCCTCAGCCAAATAACGATACTCCATAAAAGGCATCATTGGGGCAAGCGGTTGGTTATCTTTATCCACACCGCTAGTTATGGCGCGAGCAATCTCGCCATCGGTCCAATCTTTTAGCGCAGCCGGAGTAATATTCGGTGTATAAAGTTGGCCGGGAATGCCTGGAAATAAATCGCCGCCCATGCCTTCTGTACCGGCAATGATTGGACTGGCATAATAGTCTGGATTTTTTGAAGAGTGGCAATCTAAACACAAGGAAACATGCTTTACAAGGTATTCTCCTCGCGCCAGTCTGTCTTCTGTTGCTTCGATGGTTATATCCTTCGCCGGGCTTACATTTGGAAAAGCAATTTGCAAGTAAAGCAATGCACCAAGGGCTACTACTAACATCAACAGGATTAAACCGCCAAGTACATAAAGTATTTTTTTCATTTCCTAACCTCCGTTGATTTAATCGCGTTTATTTTGATCAAGTAGGGATCGCATATTTATAGCAGAATTGCATAATTATCATCTTTCAAAATTCCTTTAAGGATGAAATAACTAAAATAACTTTCAATTCTGCCGCTCATCCTACGATAAACAATTCATTCCAATAATCCATTGTATTCTCTTTATTAAAAAATGTTTTCTGATCGACTTGTCACTTCTCCCCTTTGACGATAATTGAAAAACCGTCGAATTGATACTCACGATTTCCATCTGATTTCACAAATGTACCTTTGCCTTTCAGAATCGTAGAAAAGGCTGCTGCCATTTGGATGAGATAATGACTATCAAGAAGCGGCTCATTATGACCGGGTAACAATTTGTCAACCTGCTTTTTAATCGAGGCAAGGTTTTTTGCAGATTCCGCATAAGTCGCGAAATCTGAACCTTCCAGATGAGTGTACAAGGGCGCCGGGTAAAACGTGTCGCCAGTGAAGAGAAGTCGATTCTCACGATCGATCAAGCAGATGGCATCGGGTGCATGCCCGGGAGTGAAAATGATTTCCAAAACCCGGTCACCTAAATCAATTTTTTCACCACTATTTGTTTCCTTTGTGATCTTGAATGGCTTAATTCGATATTGGTCAACAGAAAAGGAATCCGGTGTAGGTTTCCAGATCCACCCTTGAGAGACAAATGTCTTAACCTCATCATGGGTGGCTCCCAAAGCGTTAGCCCGGCTATATTCGGTGGCCATTGCATAAATATTGTCGAATTGGTGGTTGCCGCCGATGTGATCATAATGGCTGTGTGAATTTAAAACAAAAATTTCAAGATCGGTTAATTTCTCCACGACTTTTTTAATGTCGCCAATTCCCAATCCCGTATCAAAAAGTAATGCTTTTTCCGAGCCTGTGATCAGGTAGGATATCACCTCATCAAATTGCCCGGGTTCATAAATGGCATAAATTCCCGGTTGAACCAGGTAGACTTCAAACCAATCCTGGTCTTGATCGATTTTCTCAAATTGACTCCATGCCGGTCGTGGTAAAGAATCCCACCAGTTATTTTTGCCTTCACCCCGGTTTTGAATTTGTTGAACGGATGAAGCGTTATTGTCTTTTTTGTTTGAACAAGATAAAGTGGCCATTGCCATCCAAATGAATAAACCAATGTGGAAATATTTAGTTTTCATCTCATTTTTTCCCTTTTGGTTGAACTAGGTCTTTAGCTAAATTCCAATAAACAAATCCCAAATATCAAATAAATATGCGATTAGACCTTGCAGGTTACACAAACTTTATTTTTAAAGAAATTTTTTTCTATTGGCGTAAAAAACCTGCCAGGTCTTTAGTTCCTTTTTTGAAATTATCCTGATGCTTATTTATTTCCTGCCAAAATCTGCTATAATTTCTCCCCAGGCTTTGGTTTCCCATTTCAAGATCTGGTTCTCTATCGTATTATCGTTTAACCATTTTTCCGCTCTTGCAATGACTTCAAATAAGTTCTCATTATTTTTCGTCCCGGCCAATTGAGTATTTGCTTTTTTTTTCTTGATCCAGCTGAGGGCGGTTTTACTGTCCGTGTAAATGGGGATGGTGCTATTAATCTTTCTTAGAAATACTGCTGCATGAACGATGGCCAAGAACTCACCGATATTATTTGTTGCATCTTGGAAGGGTCCTTGTTTGAAGAGTAATTTACCAGTCCCGGTTTCAACACCTTGATATTCCATTAAGCCATTTGAGCTGTTCCATGCGGCGTCAACGGAAACGCTATCCGTAATCGGTTTTCCAAGCAAATTCCGTTCGAAATCAGATAACTCGCTTTCAAAAATCTTCTTACCAATATATTCCCTGCTATCTCCTCTAAAGGCATCTTCAGCTAATTGTCTGGAGATAAAGCTTTTATACTTTGCCCCGGGAAATCCGTCAATTTGTTTTTGGCAGTCGGCCCAGGTTGCAAATATACCGGTCTTCCTGCCATTCCAAACGACATAATATTTCTTTTTGGTTGTAGCCATTATCCTGGATATTCATAAATTTTCACCGCGAAGGCGCCAAGATCGCAAAAAAACAAAAGTTACATGAAGTCTGAATAATAAAACTTTGTTTCAATCTAGATATAAGATCATTAACCTGCACTATTCATGAATTTTTGCCACAAAGACTCTAAGTCACTAAGAAGATGACTTCGGTTTTACCGATTGCCTTCAACCAGGTTTTACCGAACAAAACCGAAAACCACAATCCACCCTGGACAAAATACGTCTATTGTTCTTATCCTTTTTTTTGATAGGATGATATGATAAAATATTGAATACCCAAAGTAAGGGTTTCTTGTTAAGAGTCAAGGAAAAAGTTTGGCCGGGAAATGGCAACGGAGAAGTAGCAAAGGCACAAAGACACAGAGTGACAAGGTAAAAGGTAAAAGGTAAAAGGAAAAAAAGAAAAAAAGAAATCGAAGAAAGCGAGAATTGGCGATGCGTAAATAGTCCAGGATTTATTCCTGGGTACAGAATAAAGAAAAATAATATGAAGTCCTGCAGGGACGAAT
The DNA here is from genome assembly GCA_022566355.1 of candidate division KSB1 bacterium. Classification (NCBI taxonomy): domain Bacteria; kingdom Pseudomonadati; species Candidatus Zhuqueibacterota bacterium. Next base: position 452 of record JADFJB010000055.1, on the reverse strand, counting down.
GAGAAACAAGAAGTGACAAAGTGACAAAGGCACAAAGCAGAAAGAATAAATAAACATCAATAACCGTGTCATTGCGAGGAGTGCTTGAGACGAAGTCGAAAGACGACGTGGCAATCTCCTACCTTATATGAGGAAATTACCGGTGGATTGTGATGACACGTAATTGGTAGGACAGACATTCTTGTCTGTCTATGTAGGAACTTTGGGTGTGGACAGACAGGAATGTCTGTCCTACCGGATTCTGTTTGGAAATTTTGATTTTTTGAATTTGAGATTTATTTGTGATTTGTATTTTATTATTTGTTATTTTTTTCGTCATTCGTCATTCGTCATTCGTCATTCGTCATTCGTCATTCGTCATTCGTCATTCGTCAACCTCTAGCCTCTAGTCCCCAGCCCCTAGCCATGGCACATTTGTTGAAAATAACGTATCAAATTGCCAATACCAGTAA